>RKCM01000061.1 GCA_014858325.1 Oscillospiraceae bacterium
TGAGCGTTGACCTCTTTCACCCGCTGAACGGCTTCAAACAGCCGTGCTCTGCCGGGTATCTTGTAGGCTTTCAGGGAGGGCGACACCGCAAGGCAGATGGTCTTTTCGGTGCGGGAGGCGTCTGCCACCACCAGATTGGTGGTCAGGGGGTCCAGATGACGGTCTACGCACTCCACCGAGGCATAGAAGCTTTTCAGGTCGATTGCCAGATAGGTGCGCTGCACTGCCATGATTCAGCCCTCCTTTGCAAAAGTTACAACCATTTATCTTATTATAATAAATCTTTACGCTGTTTTCAAGGGGAAACGTCGAACCTCCCCTCATCTGCGCCGTCAATGTGTATTGACCATATAAGACCATTGCCCTTGTATGGTCAAATCGGAAAAAGGCCAAGCCCTTCCTCATAAATTACAGTAATCCATGATAACCTGGGGGGAGGAATCGGCGTGTTATTGTCTCTGCTGCAATTTTTTGCCACAAAGTTTCTGGTTTTGGCGCTTCATCTGGAAACCGGGAGCTTCCCACGGCCCTTGACCGCCCGGGAAGAGCTTGCGGCCTTTGCGGCGCTGCAGGCGGGCGACCCGGCTGCGCGGGAAAAGCTCATCCGCCACAACCTGCGGCTGGTGGCCCACATTGTCAAAAAGTACTACGCCCTCCCCGCCGATCAGGACGACCTCATTTCCATCGGCGCCATCGGGCTGATGAAAGCGGTGGACACCTTCGATTCCACCCGCCGGGCGCGGTTCTCCACCTATGCCAGCCGATGCATTGAAAACGAGCTCCGCATGCACTTTCGCCGTCTGCGGAAAAACGGGCCCACTGTCTCCCTGCAGGAAACGCTGGAAAGCGGCAGGGAGGACAGTGCCCTCACCCTCGCGGATGTGCTGCAGGACAGCTTCTGCATGGAGGAAAGCTGTGAGCAGCAGGAGGAAGCGCGGCGGCTGCGGCGGCTCATCGAGGGGCTGCCCGCCCGGGAGCGCAAACTCATCCTGCTGCGGTACGGGCTGGCCGGGCAGCCGCCCCTGACCCAGCTGGAAACGGCGCAGCTGCTGCAGATCAGTCGAAGCTACGTATCCAGGCTGGAGTCCCATGCCCTTGCCCAGCTGCGGCAAGGCTGGGAGAGCACAGCCCCGTTGACAAGCGGGCCTGCTCTGCGCTACAATGAAGATAAAATAAACCAAAGTGAGTGATTTTATTGGATTTTTATGGCACCATTGGCCCGGCCTGCGCAGATCTGGACACCCTGCGCGGGATGGTCCGCGCCGGCATGACCGGCATCCGCATGAACCTTTCACATGGCTCGCTGGCAGAGCACGCCCCGTGGCTGGCTCTGCTGCGGGAAGCGGGCATCCGCAGCCTGCTCATCGATCTGCAGGGCCCGGAGCTACGGGTGGGGCGGCTGGCCGCGCCGCTTTCTCTCGCCGAAGGCCAGTCCGTCCGGCTGGGGGAGGGCGGCATTCCCTGCCCCGCTGCGCTCATTCAGGCAGTAACCCCCGGGCAGGAGCTCCTGCTGGACGACGGAAAACTGCTGCTGCGGGCGGCTGCCACCGAACCGGGCGCACTGCTCTGCACCGTTTTGCGGGGCGGGGTGCTCCATGGCCGAAAAAGCATCGCCGCACCCGGCATCTGCGTGCCTTCCCCTACCCTCACCCCGGAAGACCGCGAAAACCTGCGCATTGCCGCCGATTGCGGCGTCACCGGGGTCATGCTGCCCTTTGTGCGGGGGGCTGAGGACATCCGCACCCTCCGCCGGGCACTGGATGAAGCCGGGGCAGGCCGCATCCAGATCTTCGCCAAGATCGAAAATCAGACGGGCGTACGCCATCTGCCCGAGTTTCTGCCCTTGGTAGACGCGGTGGTCATTGCCCGGGGCGACCTTGGCAACGCCATGCCGCTGTGGGAGCTGCCACGCTGCCAAAAGCAGCTTTCCTCCCTCTGCCGGGCGGCGGGGGTGCCGTTTATGGTGGTGACTCAGATGCTGGACAGCATGCAGCACCGCGCCGTACCCACCCGGGCCGAAGTCTCCGACATCTACAATGCCGTACTGGACGGTGCGTCCAGCCTGATGCTCACGGGAGAAACGGCTGCCGGGGAGTACCCGGTGGAGGCGATGGAGTATCTGGTGAAAACCGCCAAAACGGCGCTCTGATCACTCCTGCAGGCTCTCCCTCGCCATGCGGATGAAAGCCTCGACGATGCTCCACTGATACGAGCGCTTGAGGTAGCCAAAGCGGATGGGGTATACGCCCCCCTGCTCGAACCGCAGCAGATGGAGCTTGGACGCCTGCTCCCGGCCCAGCGCCGTGTGGACGAGGTTTTCCGGGCTGAAGCAGGCTCCCACGCCCTCCTCACAGAGGGCCAGCAGCGTTTCGATGTTGCCGGACATCGCTTTCACGATCGGCTTCACCCCGCCCTTGCTGAGCAGGGCCCGGCCAATGCGGCCGTTGATGTCGTCGGCGCGTCCCATCACAAAGGGACAGCTTTGCAGTGCGGTCAGGTCCCCTTTCCGCATTCGGGGCTCCTCGGCGTCAAAATCAATGCCGCAGCGCTCCAACAGCGCGTCCGAGAAGCAAAGCACGATGTGCTCATCGTAAAAATCCTGCAGCGCGATCTCCTGGGGTGCCTTGTGGAACTCCGCGATCTCCAAATCGATGTCACCGTTGAGCAGCAGCGTCTGCAGCGTGTCGTTGGCGGCTTCGGTCAGGGTCACAGCCATCTGCGGATACTGCTTCTGGAACGCCACGATGAGCTCCGGCATGATGGCCCGCCCCCGGGTGAACGACACGCCGATGCGCAGTTCTCCCTTCTGGTTCTGCGAAATATCAAAAAATTCCTGCTGCATGGCGTGGCGGGTGCGGCGCATCACCTCCGCATAGCGCAAAAAGGTCTGGCCTGCGTAGGTCAGCTCCAGCGGAACATGCCGCACCACCAGCGGGCAGTTCAGCTCCTTTTCCAGCGCCGCAATGTGGGAGGAAAGGGACTGCTGGGTGATGTGCAGCGCCTCTGCTGCCCGGGTAAAATTCCGCTCCCGGGCCAGCACGGTAAAATATTCGAGCGAATCAAAGTTCATGCGATACACCTCTACAAGTTTTACCTGTATCTTACACCAATTTTAACAGTTTTACAAGCAGTGGTTTTCGGTGTATCCTAGAAGTAGAAAAGCAAGGAGGCCGATGTCATGAGTGTTCTGGATCTTTGCAGCTTGCAGCTGACGCTGTTCGCGATGATGCTGGTGGGTGCCATCCTGAAGAAGAAGGGCATGATCAACGAGGAAGGCAAACGCTGCCTCTCCGACCTGTGCATCGATGTCGTCATCCCCTGCAACATTTTCAAATCCTGTCTGCTCAAGTTCGATTCCGACATTCTCAAAACCTGCGGGATGCTGTTGATCAGCGCCTGCATCGTGCAGGGGGTTTGTCTGGTGCTCAATCTCTTTCTTTACAACCGCTATCCCGGCCAGCGCAAAAAAGTGCTGCAATACTGCACCATCGTCCCCATGAGCGGCTTTCTCGGCAACCCCATCTCTGAAGCGCTTTATAACGCCATCGGTGTTTTGTATAATTCGGTCTATCTCATTCCCATGCGGGTGATCATGTGGTCATTCGGCACTACTTATTTTGTCTCCAATGCTTCGGTCGATAAAAAAGTAGTCGCCAAAAAAGTCCTCACCCACCCCTGCCTGGTCTCCATCTATCTGGGCCTGCTGTGCATGGTCACCCAATATATGCCCCCTGCCGTCATCGTCAACACGGCTAAGTACATCGGAAACTGCAACTCCGCGCTCAGTATGTTCATTGTCGGCACCATTCTGGTGGATGTGCCCCTGCGCTCCATTTTCAACCGGGACACCCTGCTGTTCAGTCTGCTGCGCCTTGTCGGCCTGCCGGCTGTGGCTCTGGGCGTCGGCCTGCTGCTCCGTTTGGAGCCCACCGCCCTCGGCATCAGTGTCCTCATGACAGGAATGCCGGCGGGCGCCACCGCTGCCATCTTCGCTTCCCGCTACAACAGCGACGCCCCCTTTGCCACACAGTGCGTCGTCTTCTCCACCCTCGCGTCCATGGTGACGCTGCCGGTGTGGGCGTATCTAGTCGGGTAAGCTTTTCTCCTTTCTCCCCTGCTGTGTGTTGTCCGCAATCTGCACACGGCGGGGGATTTTCTATGCCCGCAGGCGCAGCAGCTTCCTCGTCTCAAACGCGTCTTCTTCACGCATCCACCGATACTGGTCACTCAGCGTCAGGCAGTTCTCATACCGCACCGCCTCCGGGTCCGCCGGGCTCGCCAAAAGCCAATCCACCCGGACAGGCTTTGCCAGCTGTACGCTGCCGCTGAGGGCGGCAAGCTTCCGGCCTGCCGCCGTGATTCGGACGATGCAGCCGTTCTGCGTCCGCAAAATTTCCAGATCCGCCGGACCGCAGGAAATGCGACGGACCGCGTAGCGGTCCATCTTCGCCGCGCTGATCCGTTTTCTGGCCTCCAGCGTGCAGGCTGTTTTGGGTGTCATGCGCAGGTCCAGCAGCAGCTCTGCTTCCCGGATGCCGCGGCGGGCAAACAGCTGTTCCACCGCGCGCTGGGTGGCATCGCCGCCCCGGAAAAGCACCACCGCCTGCCCGCGTCGGCTGATGACCACCGCCGGGGCATTTCTGCTGCCCGTCAGCTCCACCCGCACGACATTGTAGTTCAGCGCATTTCCCGCCCCCAGCGCGACCGCTGCCGCCAGCAGCAGAGCGGGCAGCGCTACCCGCAGACGGACGCGCCACTGCGCGGCCAGCCACCCCAGCCCCAACAGCAGCAGGCAGACGATGGCCGCATACGCCGTATCAAAGGAAAGCTGTGCCCCGGGCCAGCCGGACACCCACAGCGCCCAGCGGTCGAGCAGGTCTGTAAGAAAAGCCGCACAGCATGCCGCCAGCCGATACAGCGGCGCGGCGGCCGGCAGCAGCCCCAGCAGAGCCGCCGCCACCCCCAAACGCAGGATGGGCTCCACCAGCCAGAG
Organism: Oscillospiraceae bacterium; assembly: GCA_014858325.1. Taxonomy (GTDB): domain Bacteria; phylum Bacillota; class Clostridia; order Oscillospirales; family Ruminococcaceae; genus Faecalibacterium. Next base: position 4,994 of record RKCM01000061.1, read on the forward strand.
GACCGCCACGCTGGATACCAGCGCGTACAGGCTGGCCGAAAGGCCCCGCAGCACCAGCACCGGGAAGGTCGCCGCTGCCGCGCAGCCCGACACGCAGACCGTCTCCCAAAAACCTTCCAGCACATTTCGCAGCTTCTTCGCCTTGCGCAGGGATTGCGTTCCACGCATGGCCCTGCAGCTGCGGCGGGCAAGCTCTGCCCCGGCCAGCGTGCCCAGTACTGCGGAAAACGACAGCTCAAAGCCTACATCACAAACAGCGTAGCCGTTGCCCAGCGTCAACGCCACACCCGCCACCCCCAGCGAAGTGAGAGCGTCCGGCGCGCCGTAGACCCATACGCCCAGCGATGCCACCCAGACCACGACTGCCGCCCGCAGCACCGACGGCGTAAAGCCTGTGATGCCCACCAGCAGCAGCGCCAGCGCCGCCCGCCACAACGCCTGCAGGCGGCGGCTGGCATAGCTCTGTTCCCTTTTGCGGTGGACGAACACTGCACCGCACAGGATGGAGACGTGCATCCCGCTCACCACCAGCACATGGGAGAGCCCTGCCGCCCGGTACGCTGCGTTGAGCGGCTGGGACAACGCGCTGCGGTCCCCCAGCACCATGGCCGCCAATACCCCGCCGGGCTCCTGCGGCATCCCCTTGCGGAGAGCGGCGCTCAGCCGCTTTTGGAGCCGGGCCGTCCGGGCGCGGAACCGTCCGCTCTCGCCCAGCCGGGTCAGCTTGGAAACACACTCTCCCTGCAAAACGATGCCGTCCGCGTAGAGGTCCAGCGCATCGCTGCCGCCGGGCGCTTCCAGCGCAAAGCGGCCCCGCACCCGCTGGCCCACCGCTGTTTTGGGCAGGCTGACCACCTCCACCCGGAAGCGTGCCGCCTCGCCGTCCGCCTCCTCCACCCAGAGCACCGCGTTCACGACGCCGGGATAATAGCCGGCGGAAACGCGCTCCACCTCGGCAGTAAGGCGGACTTCCCGGTCGGCATAGGCGGCCTGCACCCGCGCGGTCCGCTGCCGGGTGCCACCCATAATGGCAAGGCCCAGCAGTACCCCCAGCAGCAGGCAGAGAACATACCCTCGCTCCTTTTTGCGGCGCAGCCCCCACAGCCCGCCCAGCAGCAAAAAAGCCGCAAGCGGCAGCAATCGCTCCACTTGCGGCAAAAAAGCGTACACCAACTCCGCCCCCAGCGTTCCCACGCAGAAAACGCAGAGCGGCCGACGCATCTTCAGTTTCGGCCCCGGCAAATGGGGGCGGTGTGATGCTTCATCGTTTTGTCCCTGTCTTTTTAAGAGGTTATTCCAATTCGGTAAGTCCAGATTCTTACTAAACAAATTTGTTTAGTAATTCTATTCTTGGATGTTCACTTTTCCATGAGATTGCTGTGCTAGATGTGGCTTGCTGATTTTTTAGTATCAGGATAGTATCACACAACCAACGGAGTCTCTGTAAGTATTATAACGTATTTACGTTCAGGATGCAACCGTCTTTTAGGAATTCCACTTTGACTGAATCGGTGCTTCAAAGTTATGGATTTCTTCAAGGCACTTGTCCAATTGACTCATAATGACTTCTTCCGTGTCGTTCTCATTGTTAGCAAAAACCGTTGATTTGAAGAACAGCCGATAGCCTTGTGTCAGCTTTCCGCCATCCGTCAGTTCTGCCATTCTCAAAAATGCGGTCCGCATCTCATCTGTAATACCCTTGCAGTAGAAATAGAGCTGCACATACAGTTCGCTCTTAAAGTTCGTGATCTCATAGAAATAGTAATTGCTCGTTCTCCAGGGGCTAAGCACATCCTTGTTTGTAGGTATCGCCTGATTCAGAAACGGTGTTGTAAAGCGGACATACCGACCTTCACAGGTATCTGCATCAAATTCAATCCTTCCAGCTTCTGCCTGCTTCTCGCACCACTTTTGCGCCATCGCCAGACGGTTAATACCTGTTCCAATATTGCTGGGCCGAGCACTGTAAACAAAATCCTCTTCCAAATCAAGGTCATATTTCTTCAGAAGTGCCTTGATAAAGCAGATGCAGTCATACGCAGAATATCCAGTACTGATGTAAATATCGCTGTCATTTTTCAGCTTTACCGCATTTCGGATAGCGTCCTTATCGTAAGCAAATACGGGATTTTGCCACGCTGGGAATACTTCCAGACTTCGCGCCATACGATCAATAATGCTGCTGTTCAAGTTGTACAGCTTACCAGCCACTGAGCGAACCATAAGAGCAAAGCTATCCACATTGACCCTTTCACCTAGCAGCTCGTAATAGTTCACCCACTTATAGGTTGCATTATGTGGGTCAGCCACTGTATACAGTTGATAACGTGGGTCAGAGAAGTCGATTTTCGTTGTGGGAAGTTCAATAGGAAATAGTTTTAATACCGTCTTGGACAACCGCTCCGAACGAGCCTCTATTGTCTGTGCATTCCACTCTGTCTTGTCCTTCACATCACTATAAAGAACAGTCACATGAGTGTTTTTATCTGACAGCATATCGAGTTTTTCTGCAAAAGGCAAATCACCCAGTTCACTATTATAGCCCGTCAGCGTCAAATTGCCCAATGTGTGCAGATACCGCTCTCGCACCAGTTCCCAATCACTGCCGAGCATTTTCTGCCATGCAGTCGATAGATTCTTGTTCTGCGGCATGATATGCTCAATGGTCAAAGCATCTGTCTTAATTTGCTCTTTTCCCTGATTTTCGATTGCCACAAGCAGATACTTACACAGCGCGTTCTTCCGATAAAGATTACGTTCTTTCAATGCTACTACGAACTCCGCATCGCTGGGCATCACATCCTTAGATGTCAGCTGCAGCAGGAAGGACACAATAGCATCATAGTAATTGTTCTTATTTTCCGGTCGATTGAACACACGTCCATAAAGAGTCTTATATAAGCCACGCAGCGAGTTCGAACCCACTTCACAAATCAAGCGGCGGATGCTATAATTCAGCAGCAGTCGTAGAACCTTGCAGAGCGTTTCATCATCAATCACACCAGCCTCAAAGTCGTCAAACACGCTGAACAAGAACAAATACACTGTCGTTTGTTTCAGGGTTCGGAGACCTTTCAGTAACTGATTTGCTGTACTGCTCAGGCGTTGTTCATCGCCGTAGTAAAAAGCATGATACTGTTGAGCATAATGCAGAATTTCCTTCAGCATGGACTCATTGGTATACTGCCCACGTGAGTAGAGGGCTTTAAACTCATCGTAGGCCGTACTCTCCTTAGCAAATCCATCCATTTTGAAATTCAGATAGTCAAGGAAGAATCCCTCCAACTGATCTTTGGACAGCATCTGCTCTGCTTTAAGCCAGTAATCCTCATATAAACGATCTTGGTCTGTATCTGTCATCAAAACAAAGTTTCGGATTTTATCCGATAAGCTCAGCGGTATACCAGTCGAGTTAATTCTCTCAAAGATTTCCTGCGCATTATCGTTATCATCAAGTTGAATCACAGCTACTGTCAGCAACCCTATCCCACGGTAAATATCAGAAACCGTTATGCCTTCAGCCTGTTTTCCCCTTATCAAATCGCAGAAGTGCTCATAATTTCGATAAATTTCGCAGGTTGTGTCAATTTTGTCGTGTTTGTCATAAATCAAATCCAACAGCTGGTCATTGTTATCTTTTGCTGGTTTCAATTTCATCTTGCTTGTTTCATCCAGCTGAAACTGATTGTACTGGTCAGTGTTAAAGATTGCCCCCTGTGGCAGCATCTTCTCGCTATCGTTTTGGGCCATGTCGGACAGAGCTTTGAGCAAAATGTAGATTGTTGTCAACCGCTGTTGTCCATCAATTACGATGTTATTCCCAATGCCTTTCGTTGGTGCAATCGGCTTAAAAACGATTGAACCGCAAAAATGCAGCTGATTTCTCTGCCCAGCTGTCACAACATCCTCGAACAGCTTATCGCACTGCTCCCAAGACCATTCATAATTTCTTTGATATACAGGTATCTTATACTGTCTTCCGTTCTGTCCTAAAAAGTTTGCGATGACACTTCCTTGGTAGATAAACATGATTTATCCTCCAGACATTTTCCTGCTTCTATTTTCTTTGGTTATCAGTATACCAAATCCTTCTATCTCTTTCAATCTCTTGGTTTTAAATGCTACCGAACTATTAAGTTTTCCTTAATAGTTCCCACTGCCAAACTTGAACCATTCGAAAATCCCGAATCGTTGCCCCTATATGTACAAAACCCCCGCCAGCTCATACTGACGGGGGTTGCGCATTTCTGATTAAATCCAGTTAGTGGAAATTATTCGAGCTCAATGGTGGCCGGCGGTTTGCCGGTGCAGTCGTAAAAGACGCGGTTGACGTGCTTGACCTCGTTGACGATGCGGCTGGTGACGGTGCCGAGGACGTCCCAGGGCACGTTGTAGCTTTCGGCAGTCATGAAGTCGGTGGTGGTCACGGCACGGAGGGCCACGGCGTAATCGTAGGTGCGCTCGTCACCCATGACGCCGACGCTGCGCATATTGGTCAAGGCGGCGTAATACTGGTTGATCTCCTTATCGAGGCCCGCCTTGGCGATCTCCTCCCGCCAGATGGCGTCGGCGTCCTGCACGATGGCCACCTTTTCGGGAGTCACCTCGCCGATGATGCGGATGCCCAGGCCGGGGCCGGGGAAGGGCTGACGGCTGACCAGATACTCGGGCAGGCCCAGCTCCCGGCCCACCTGACGGACCTCGTCCTTGAACAGGTTGCGCAGAGGCTCCACCAGCTCCTTGAAATCGACGGTGTCGGGCAGGCCGCCCACGTTGTGGTGGCTCTTGATGACGGTGGACTCGCCGCCCAGGCCGCTCTCCACCACGTCGGGGTAGATGGTGCCCTGTGCCAGGAAATCCACCTTGCCGATCTTCTTTGCCTCTTCCTCAAAGACGCGGATGAACTCCTCGCCGATGATCTTCCGCTTCCGCTCCGGCTCGGTGACGCCCTTCAGCTTGCTGAAATAGCGCTCGCGGGCATCCACGCAGATAAAGTTGATGTCAAAGCCGTTGGGGTTGCCCGGGCCGAACACTGCGCAGACCTCTTCCTTCTCGTTCTTGCGCAGCAGGCCGTGGTCCACAAAGACGCAGGTGAGCTGCTTGCCGATGGCCTTGGCCAGCATGGCAGCCAGCACGGAAGAATCCACGCCGCCGGACAGAGCGCACAGCACCTTGCCGTCGCCGATCTCTTCCCGCAGGGCCTTGACATTGTGCTCCACAAAGGAGTCCATCTTCCAATCGCCGGTGCAGCCGCAGACGTTATACACGAAGTTGCGCAGCATCTTCTTGCCCTCGGCGGTGTGGAGTACCTCCGGGTGGAACTGGACGGCGTACAGGCCCTTCTCCGCGTTTTCCACAGCTGCCACCGGGCAGTTGTCCGTGTGGGCCGTGATGCGGAAACCGGGGGCCGCCTGCTCAATGTAATCGTTGTGGCTCATCCAGCAGATGGTGGAAGGCTGCACGTCGGCAAACATCTTGCTGGCGGTATCGACGAAGACCTCCGTCTTGCCGTACTCCCGCTCCGGGGCGCGGCAGACATGGCCGCCCAGCAGATGCATCATCAGCTGGCTGCCGTAGCAGATGCCCAGGATGGGCACACCCCAGGAGAAGATCTCGGGGTCGATGGTGGGCGAATCCTCCAGATAAACGCTGTTGGGGCCGCCGGTAAAGATGATGCCCTTGGGGTTTTTGGCCTTGATGGTGGCAAGATCCGTTTTATAGGAATAGATCTCGCAGTAGACATTGTTCTCGCGGACGCGGCGCGCGATCAGCTGATTGTACTGGCCGCCGAAGTCCAGCACGATGACGGTTTCATGCTGCATGATGTTCTCCTCCCTGTTCGTTCGTGAGTAGTTTTACAGTTAAGGATAGTATAGCACATCTGCCAAAGAAAAGCGACATCTTTTGTGAAAGTTTTCCCTCTTTCGCGGGCACAAAAAAGCAGGGCCCCGGTTTTGCCGCGCCCTGCCACCGTTTTTATTCCAGCTTTTTCTTTTTCTCGTACGCCCGCAGCGCGTCCAGCGCCTCGCCGGAGAGCGGGTAAAGTGCGATCATGTTGAAAATGGTCATCAGGCCGATGCCCACATCGCCCAGGTCCCACACGACGGTATACGCCGCCAGGCCGCCCACCACCATCATGGCAAGGGCCAGCAGCTTATAGGCCGTCTGGGCCGTCCAGCCGTCGCCAAACAGGTACGCCACGTTGGAGCGGGCATAGAACAGGATGCCCAGAAAGGTGGAGAAGCTGAACAGCGCCAGCGTCAATGCGATGAAAACGACGCCGAAGCTGCCCAGATGGTACTGCATGGCCGATTGCAGCAGGTCCATGCCCTGCCGCCCGGCGGTAACGCTTTCGGGGGCCAGCAGCATCACAAAGGCCGTGCAGCTGCAGATGACCACCGTATCAATGAAGACGCCCAGCGCCTGCACAAGGCCCATCTTCACCGGGTCGTCGCACTGGGCTGCGGCCGCCGCGCAGGGGGCCGAGCCGGAGCCTGCCTCGTTGGAGAACAGCCCGCGCTTTACGCCGTTCATCACGACCGCGCCGAAACCGCCCGCCGCAGCCTGCCGCAGGCCAAATGCCTCGGAGAAGATGCGGCCCAGCACGCCGGGCAAAAGCGAGATGTTGGTAAAGATGACGTAGAGAGTCATCACAAAATAGCACACGGCCATGATGGGGACCATGACGTCCAGGCTCTTCACGGTGGCGTCCTTGCGCAGGACGATCACCGCTGCCAGCGCCGTGAGGGCAAGGGTCGTCACCAGCGGCGGGATGGAAAACGCATTTGCAAAGGCTTCACTCACCGAGTTGCTGATGACCTGGCTGATGCCGCACCAGCAGATGAGGCCGGAGAGGGCAAAGAGCGAGGCCACCACCGAGCGGCGCAGCTTTTTGCCCCGCTTGCGCTGAGCCAGCTCGTGCAGGTAGTAGGCCGGGCCGCCCCGGTAGCCGCCGTAGAGCGGGTCGGGCTGTTTGTATTTTTGTGCCAGCGTGGACTCCACAAAGGAGGTGGAGGCCCCCAGCAGGGCCGTCACCCACATCCAGAAGATGGCCCCCGCACCGCCCATGGAGACGGCGGCCACCACGCCCACGAGGTTGCCCATGCCCACCCGGGTAGCCGTGGACACCACCAGCGACTGGAAGGAGGAAAGCCCCTTCTCGTTCTGATTTTTCTCGCAGACGGCGGCGATCATATCCCGGAACAGCCGCACGGGCAGCAGCCGGGTGCGCAGGGTAAAATAAATGCCCGCC
>RKCM01000064.1 GCA_014858325.1 Oscillospiraceae bacterium
CGATGGTTCCCCGCTGCACACTGCTCCCCGCTTGCTCGCTCTGGCTCTGGACGGTGCCGGAGCCTTCCACGATGCAGTTGAGCCCCGCCGCCGCCAACATCTGGCGGGCAAAATCGGCGCTCTTGCCGCCCACGTCGGGCACCTCGGTGTGGCTGCCCTCATAGGTGTCGGTGTAGAGGTAGACGGTGGTGCCGTAGGGCACCTCGACCCCGGCGTGAGGGTACTGATAGGTGACCACCGCCGCCGTCTGGTCGGAGGTGCTCTCCATCAATTTATGTTTGAGGCCCTTGATGTTCAGCGAGACCTGCGCGTTGCTCCACTCCTGCCCTACCAGATTGGGCACCTTGTAGCTGTTGGCGCTGCGGTCCACGCCGTCGGTGGCAATGCCCAGATAGGGAGCCACCTCGCTGATGATGTTGCCCACCACGGGGGCCGCCAGGATGGACGAGTAGTCGGTGCGGGCGTTGTTGGGGTCATCCAGCATGACGTAGACCAAAATCTCCGGGTCGTCCGCCGGGAGGACTGCCGCAAAGGACGCCACCTTTTTGTAGTCGCCGTCGGCGCGGCGGTCCATGTTCAGCTGCTCGGAGGTGCCGGATTTGCCGCCGATGCGGTAACCCGCCACATAGGCGCGGCCGCCGCCGCCCTGGGTGCCGTCGGCCACCTCGTACTCCATGATGTCCCGGATGGTCTTGCTGGCGCTCTCGCTGATGACCTGACGGCGGATGCCCGCGCCGATCTCCTGCACCACATTGCCGTTCTGGTCGGTGATCTTATCCACCACGTGGGGCGTTACCAGATATCCGCCGTTGACGGCGGCGGATATGGCGGTGCACACCTGCAGCGGGGTGACCGCCATGGCCTGGCCGAAGGCCGAGGAGGCCAGCTGCACCTCGCCCAGCTGGCTGGCGTTGTAGTACTGCATGAAGTTGGTCTCGTTGGGCAGATCGACGCCGGTGCGCCCGGTGAAGCCGAAGGCGTCAAAGTAATCGTAGAAGAGGCTCGCCCCCACCCGCTGGCCCAGCTGGATGAAGTAGATGTTGCAGCTGTTGCGCAGGGCCTGTGCCAGATTCTGCACCCCGTGGGCCTTTTTGCCGGCGCAGTGGTAGGTCTGCTTGGCCACGGTGTAGGCACCCGAGCAGTTGAGGGTGGTGTTGTAACTGGCCGCGCCGCTGTCCACCCCCATGGCCGCCGTGATGACTTTGAAGACGCTTCCGGGGTAGTACAGCTCGGTGATGGTCTTGTTTTTCCACTGGATGTCGCGGAAATAGCCGGAGTAATCGCCCGCCGGGTCCAGGATCTTATTGCCGTTTTCGTCGGTGACGTAGCTGCCGTCCTCGTTTTTGAGGTAGATGCCGTAGAGCTCCGGCTCGGCATGGACCAGCTCGGTCAGGTAGGCCAGATTGTCTTCGTAGCTCAGCGGGTCGTTGGGGTCAAAATCGGGCTTGGAAGCCATGGCCAGGATGGCCCCGGTCTTCACGTTCATGACGATGGCCGCGCCGCGGTTCTCCACGGTGTTGGCCCGGATGGCCTCGTTGAGGTACCGCTCCACCACCTCCTGGATGTTCACATCCAGCGAGAGCACCAGATTGGAGCCGTCCTTGGCCGCGTAGGTGGTGGCGTTGGCGTCCGCAATGGCGTTGCCGTAGGCGTTGCGGAGGGTGATGGTGCGGCCATTGACCCCCGCAAGGGTGGACTCGTAGGATTTTTCCAGCCCGTAGGTACCGTAGCCGTCCGCATCGCAGAAGCCCAGCACCGCCGCCGCAAAGGCCCCGTAGGGGTAATCGCGCTGGAAGCTCTTGGTGGAGGAGACGGAGATGCGCCCCTTGCGGATGCCTTTTTCCGCATTGGATTTTTTGTGGCTGTCGTTGTAGCCGGACACGTACTCCGCAATGGAAAGCTTGACGGCGTTGTTCACCTTGGTCGCCAGCACCTGATAGGACGAATCGTTTTGGGAGAGCGCGTCCACCACAGTCTGATACTGAGCCTGATACGCAGCCGACGAGGAATCCACGCTGTCCAGCGACTTGCCGTCGCCGGAGAGGAGCCGCAGGGTGATCTGCGTTGCCACCTCGTTCAGGGCGCTCTGGTCCACGGTCTTGGTGGTCACATTGGTCTTTTCGTCGGTCTGGGTGGTAAACAGGGCCGTGCTGTAGCTGGGGTCGGCCCAGATGGTCCAGACCACGCTGGTGGAGGCCAGCGTGATGCCGGAGGTATCGTAGATCTCGCCGCGGGTGGCCTGGATGGTGCTGTCCAGCAGCTGCTGCTGGGCCGCGTACTGGCGGTAGGTGGCGCCGTCCTTGATCTGGATATTGTACAGGCTGTGGACGACGATGGCCGCCGCCATCAGCACAAAAAAGACCGCCGCGCCGAAGCTGAAATGCCGCAGCCGGGGGCCAAGGCGCTCGTGCGGGCCGCTACGGCGGAGGCGGTAGTAGATCTTTTTTGAGTTTTTGGGGGATGGTGCTTGCATGGTGTACTCCTACAGAAACCGAAAAAGCGTGCATTGCCGCACGCTTTTCGTTTTCACGTTTTATTTTGCCCGATTTGCCGCGCCGAGGATGGTCATGGCGCCGTCGTGGAGAAGATCCGTCCACTGGCGCACGGCAGATTCCTTCCGCACCAGCACGCTGCCCGCATCCAGCCGGATGTAGGTGATCTGGCTCTGGTCCATCTTCATCAGGCCCAGCCGGGTGGCCGCTTCCTCCACGCTGGTGATGTTGGTCTTGCTGTTGAGCACGCTGGTATAGTAGGTATACTGGCTCTGCTCGCTGACTAAGTCTGCCTTGGTCTTCTGGATCTTCGCATTCAGCTCCACCAGCTGGGCTTCGCTCCACAGCAGGCTGACGGCAAACCCCACCAGCAGCGCTACCGACGCCAGCTGCAGCAGATGCTGCATCATGGCCTGCACGGGGTCCAAGCGGCGCTTGCCGCCTTTTTCCACCCGCAGGGGGGGCTTTTGCGTCTGGGGCGCTCTTCTGCGGCGCACCGCGTTTCTATCATAAGCTGCCTGGCCCATGGTCGGTCTCCTCCTCACTGTATGCTCTGTATGTTCCGCTCAGAGCTTTTCCAAAACTCGCAGGCGGGCGGAGCGGCTGCGCCGGTTCTCCTCCAGCTCCCGGGTGTTTGCTTCAATGGGTTTCCGTGTAACGAGCTTTGCTTTGGCTTTGCCGCCGCAGACGCACACCGGAAACTCCGGCGGGCAGGTGCAGGCGGTGGCCCAGCGGCGGAACTTGTTCTTCACCAGACGGTCTTCCAGCGAGTGGAAGGTGATGATACAGAACCGTCCGCCGGGGGCAAGATGGTCGAAAATGGTGTCCAGCCCCTCTTCCAGCGCGTCCAGCTCGTGGTTGACCGCGATGCGCAGGGCCTGAAAGGTGCGGCGGGAGGGGTTTTTGTTTTTCCGCCGCTCAGCCGGCGGCATGGCGCTGGCCACGATATCGGCCAGCTGTAAGGTCGTCTCGACGGGGGCGTTCTCCCTTGCCTCCACGATCTTGCCCGCGATCTGCCAGGCGAAAGGCTCCTCACCGTAATCACGGAGGATGCGGGCCAGCTCTTCCCGGCTCTCGGTGTTCACCAGGTCGGCAGCGGTCTCGCCCTCCTGGCTCATCCGCATATCCAGCGGCGCGTCCGCCCGGTACGAGAAGCCCCGGGCCGCATCGTCCAGCTGGTGGCTGGAAACGCCCAGGTCCAGCAGCGCGCCGTTGATCTGCGCAATACCCAGCTGCTCCAGGGCTTGTCCCGCATAGCGGAAGTTGGTCTGCACCACGGTGGCAGGCAGGCCCTCCAGCCGGGCCCGGGCCGTCTGCACGGCGTCGGGGTCCTGGTCCAGTGAGATGAGCCGCCCGCCCTTTGCTCCGTCCAGCCGGAGCGCGATCTGTCTGGAGTGGCCCGCGCCGCCCGCCGTGCCGTCAAGGTAAATTCCCGCCGGGTCAATGGCAAGCCCTTCCAGGCACTCGTTCAGCAGCACAGGGATATGCTCAAACGAGGCCGGGTCAAAGGCTTCGTGCGCCGTTTCGGTCCCCATTTCGTTCATGGGCCCCAGCCTCCTTTCCAAAATTTCCAGTTTTTTGTATCTTGACTGCGGCCTTGTCCCGCCCATTTTTGGCATGGGGAAACACAGGCCTTGGGATACAGCTTTATTGTAGCAAATCAAGCCCCCGATTGCAAGGATTTTCCGCTTGCCAAATGTGACAAAAAATGCCCCTGCGAGCCGTCATTTTTACTCGCAGGGGCGCTGGCTGTGGTATTTATGAAATTTGTGGGCCCATTACATGCCCTTGCGGGGGCTTTGGCGGAGGTTTGCGCGGACGCTTTTCACCTGCGCGGCGTTCTCCGCCATGGTCTCCTCGGTGGTCTTGAGCATATTGTCGCAGTAGTCGGTCACGGTCTGGCGGACGGTGCGGGCCTCCGTCTGGGCGGCGGAGACGATCTCCGATGCCCGCTGCTGGGCCGCCTTGACGATCTCTGCCTCGCTGACGAGGATGCGTGCACGCTCCTCCGCCTTTTTTACGATGGCCTGCGCCTGTGCGTTGGCCGAATCGATGAGCTGGGCGCGGTCGCTGACGATGGACTGGGCCTGCCGCAGCTCCACGGGCAGGTTGGCCCGGATCTCATCAAGGTAATCCCGGATCTGCTCCACATCCACGATCCGCTTGCCGCCGGAAAGCGGCATCCCGGCGCTCTCTTCCAGCGCGTCCTCAATGGTGTCCAAAAGCTCGTTCACATTCATGCTTCCGTCTCCCCCGTTTCGGTGTCATCGGCAGGCTGCATGGGCTTTGTGTATTTCCACAGCAGCACCTTGCCGTGTTTGTACTGTTTTTTCAGGGTCATGCCGCCCACCTGGGCAGGCAGCACCAGACCCGTTTCGCTCTCGCACAGGACGATGCCGCCCGGGGCGAGGCACTTCTCCACGCCGGGCAGGATCTTTTCCAGCGTACCACCCCGGAAGGGCGGGTCCAGCAGAACCAGGTCGAACTGCTCGCGGCAGGCAGAAAGGAACCGCGCCGCCTCGCCGATGTTCACCCGGCTGCGGTCGAACACGCCGCAGCTTTTGCAGTTCTTCATCACGATGTTGACGGCTTCGCGGTTCTCGTCCAGAAAGACGCAGCGGGCCGCGCCCCGGGAAAGGGCCTCGATGCCCAGCTGGCCGCTGCCTGCGTACAGGTCCAGCACCCGGGCACCGGGCAGGTCGAACTGGACGATGCTGAACATCGCTTCCTTCACCTGGTCGAGGGTGGGGCGGGTGATATCGGTGCCGGGCAGAGCTTCCAGCCGTCTGCCGCGGGCTTCTCCTGCAATAACGCGCATGGGGCAGCCTCCTTTTTGCTGTGTTTGGTCTTTGTGCTCGGTTTGTTCCGTAACTTTATATTAAAAACATTCCACCGTGGTTTGTCAAGGGGCGCGTGTTGCACCGGCGGGCATTTTGTGCTAAAATCAGGCTAAACTTGCCGGGAAACTGCGCCCGGCAGAGCAAAGGAGAGTATTTGCCATGAAAGTTCTTCTCATCAACGGCAGCCCCCATGAAAAAGGCTGCACCTACACCGCCCTTTCCCTCGTTGCCGAGGAGCTGAACGCCCGCGGCGTTGAGACGGAGATCCTCAGCGTGGGCACAAAGCCCGTGGGCGGCTGCATCGGCTGCGGCGGCTGTGCCAAGGGCAGCGGCTGCGTGTTTGGCGGCGTGGTCAACGAGGCCATCGAGAAGGCCAAGACTGCCGACGGCTTCGTCTTCGGCACCCCGGTGCACTACGCCTCCGCCTCCGGCAACATGACCAGCTTTATGGACCGCCTCTCGTATGCGGGCGGCAAGTACCTGGCCTACAAGCCTGCTGCCCTCTGCTGCTCGGCCCGCCGGGCCGGCACCACGGCCACGCTGGACCAGCTGGCCAAGTACCCGGAGTTCTTCCACATGCCCCTCGTCAGCGGCTCCTACTGGCCCATGGTCCACGGCTCTGCCCCGGAGCAGGTGCTTCAGGACCAGGAGGGCTGCGCCGTGATGCGGGAGCTGGGCCGCAACATGGCCTGGCTGCTGCAGTGCATCGAGGCAGGCAAGGCCGCCGGCATCCCTCACCCCGAGAACCCCGCTCGGCCCCGGACGAATTTTATCCGCTGAAAACGAACCCTCTCCGTCATTGCTTCGCAATGCCACCTCTCCCAAAGGGCGAGGTCATGCTGCCTCTCTCCAAGGCGATGCGTGAGCTCCCCCTTTGGGGGAGCTGGCAAAGCCGTCAGGCTTTGACTGAGAGGGTTTTCTTCTGAGGTTTTTTACTTTTTTTATTCATAACTTTGTGGTAGCATAAAGAAGAACAGTTTTGAAGAACGCTTCTTTCAGGGAGACAACGGCGATGGAACACTACGATTGGAATGACGGCTGGCAGTTTGCCCCCTCCTTTGACCCTGCTCTGGTGCGGCCGGAGTGCGAGGGGCTGGTGCTGGAGCCTGTGCGCCTGCCCCACACGATCAAGCCCCTGCCCTACAACTACTGCAACGAGAACGACTGCCAGCGGCTGAGCGGCTATCGGCGGGAGTTTTTTGCCCCCAGAGAATGGGTGGGCCGCACCGTGCTGCTCACCTTTGGGGCCGTAGCCCACGACGCCACCGTCTTCTGCAACGGGCGGAGGGTGTTCCACCATGGCTGCGGGTACACCGCCTTTACGGTCGATCTGACTTCCTGTCTCCGCCTTGGGCAGAACAACGTGGTGGCTGTGCGCTGCGACAGCCGTGAGGACCTGAATGCGCCCCCCTTTGGCGGGCAGCTGGATGCGCTGACCTACGGCGGCATCTACCGCGCCGTCTCGCTGGACGTGAAGGAGCCCGCCTACCTGCGGGACGTCTTCATTGAGGCGAAAGCCGAGGGCGATTTCCGCATCTACTCCTCCGCCGTGGGCGAGACCGTGGGCTGCGCTTTGCAGGCGGAGATCCGCAGCCCCGCCGGGGCGCGGGCCCTCTACAGCGGCGAGCTCAGCCTGCCCATCACCGGCACGCTGAACGGCGTCCACCCGTGGAGCACCGACCACCCGTTTTTGTACACCCTCACCGTCCGGCTCATCCGCCCCGGCACCAACGGCCTGCCCGACCGGGTGCTGGACGAGAAGAGCACCCGCTTCGGCTTCCGCCCCGTCCAGTTCGTGGCCGGGGGGCTTTACCTCAACGGCCAGCGGGTGGAGCTGCGGGGCCTGAACCGCCTGCCCAGCTGGCCCTATCAGGGCTACGCCATGCCGGACAGCCTGCAGCGGCTGGACGCTCAGCTCCTGAAAAAGGAGCTGGGCTGCAGTGCGGTGCGCTGCCCCGGCACCGTGCCCAGCCCCGCCTTCCTGGACGCCTGCGATGAGCTGGGCCTGCTTGCCTTTGTGGAGATGCCCGGCTGGCAGCACATCGGCGACGATGTGTGGAAGGCCCAGGCGCTGCAGAACTGCCGGGAGATGGTCTGCCAATGCCGCAACCACCCCAGCGTTTTTGTGTGGGGCGTGCGGGTGAGCGGCAGCGCCGACGACGAAGCTTTTTATAAGCGCACCAACGAGACGGTGCGCCGCCTGGACCCCACCCGCCCCACGGCGGGAGCCCGCAGCAGCCGGAAAAGCCAGCTGCTGGAGGACGTGTACGCCTACAACGATTACTCCTACCGGGGCCGCGGCCCAGGGTGCGAAGCCCGCGGCAACGTGACGCCCGACACCCGCAAGGGCTACCTCATCAGCGAGTTTGGCGGGCAGAGCCTGCCCACCAAGCCCTTTGACGACGAGCCCCACCGCCTGGCCCAGGCGCTGCGCTATGCCGCCGTCCTCAACGACAGCATCGCCCAGCAGGGCGTGGCCGGCAGCTTTGGCTGGTGCATGGCCGATTACAACACCCACCGGGATTTTGGCAGCGGCGACCGCATCGCCTACCACGGCGTGCTGGACGCGTTCCGCAACCCGAAGCTTTCTGCCGCCGTCTACGCCAGCCAGAAAACGCCCCGCTCCCCCTCCGACGTCGTGATGGAGGTCTCCTCCGGCATGGCGCTGGGCGACCTGCCCGGGGGCATCCCGCTGGCCTGCTGGGTCTTCACCAACGCCGAGAGCGTGCGGCTCTACAAGGACAACGATTTTGTGGCCGAGTTCGGCCCCGACCGCCGGGGCCGCTTTGCGGCCCTCCCCCACCCGCCCATCGAGATCTACGATTTCGTGGGCCTGCTGCTGGAAAAATATGAGGGGCTCGACCGCTCTGCCGCGCCGCAGGTGGCCGCCATCCTCAACGAGATGCGCCGGGACGCGCTGGAGCTTTCGCCCCTCTCTAAGGCCCGGATGCTCTCCCTCCGCCTGAGCTGGGGGGAGCTGCTGCGGATGTACTACAAATACATCGGCGTGCTGGGCTGCCCCACCAGCGTCTACCGCTTTGAGGCCGTCTGGCACGGGCGGGCCGTCCGCACCGTCATCAAGGAGCCGGTGCAGTCCGTCCGGCTGGAATGCACCGTGTCCAACCCCATCCTCACCGACGGCCCCACCTGGGACTGCGCCGCCGTCCGCCTGCGGGCCATCGACCAGAACGGTAACCTCCTGCCCTACTGCGGCGAGGCCGTGCAGCTGCATGTGGAGGGCCCCGTCAAGCTGCTGGGCCCCGCCATCGTCCCCCTGCGGGGCGGCATGGCAGGCACCTACCTTGCCACCACCGGCGAGGAAGGCCGGGCCACCCTCCACTGCAAAATGGAGGGAGCGCTGGACGTTGAAGCTGCCCTCACCGTGCGGCGGCGGAAAAATTGAGCCGTTTTTCCGCACGCCGGGCCGTTTTCTGCGTAAAATCCCGTCCTTTCATGAACGATTTGCACTCCGTTCAAAATTTTATCATGTTTGGATGGTATCCTAAACCCGGTAACATAAAATCGGGCAGACAGATGGACGCCGCGTCAACAGAAGAGGAACAATCGTTATGAGAGAAAAAATTCGTCAGTTTATGATGGGCCGCTACGGCACCGACGGCCTCAACCAGTTTTTGAGCATTTCGTCCATCGTTTTCATCCTGCTCACCCTGTTCACCCACTTCCGGCTTTTCACCTATGTGGGCTTTGCCCTGCTGGTGTGGTGCTACTACCGCACCTTCAGCCGCAACATTGCCAAGCGCACCCAGGAGAACTACCAGTTCTACGCCATCAAGGACCGCTTTACCGGCAAGGTGAACGGGCTGAAAGACCAGTGGGCCAACCGCAAGCTCTACCACTACTACCGCTGCCCCCAGTGCCGCCAGAAGCTGCGGGTGCCCCGGGGCCGGGGCCGCATCCAGATCTCCTGCCCCCGCTGCGGCACCCAGTTCATTAAAAAGAGCTGAGCCATGTTTGGTTATGTGATCCCCAACCAGGCAGCCCTCTCCCCGGAGGCCCAGGCCCGCTACCGCACCGCCTACTGCGGGCTGTGCCGCCGCATCGGCGCGCTCCACGGCCTGCGCGGGCGGCTGACCCTCAGCTATGACCTGACGTTTCTGAATCTGCTGCTCTCCAGCCTGTACGAAGGCGAGAGCGAGCTGGAAACGGGCAGCGGGCATTGCCCCATCCACCCCATCCGCAAGGTAAACTGGCGGGCCAGCGGCCCTACCGATTATTGTGCCGACCTGAGCGTAGCGCTCCACTACTACAACGCGCAGGACAAGTGGAACGACGACCGCAGCCTGCTGGGCCTCGGCTTTGAAAAGCTGCTGGCCAGCCCGGCCGAAGCCGCCGCCGCCCGCTGGCCCCGGCAGTGCAGCGCCATCCGCGCCTGCCTGGCCCGGCTGGCCGAGTACGAGGCGGCGGGCAGCGAAGACCTCGACGCCGTTTCCGGCTGCTTTGGCGAACTGATGGCCGAGCTTTTCGATTATCGGCAGGACCACTGGTCGCCGGATCTGCGCAGCATCGGCTTCCATCTGGGCAAGTACATCTACCTGCTGGACGCCTACGATGACCTCCGGCGCGACGAAAAGAAGGGCGCGTACAACCCGCTGAAGACCCTCTCCCGGCAGCCCTCCTATGAGGAAGAGATGCGGGAGATCTTCGAGCTTTTGCTGGGCCGCTGTGCCCGGAGCTTTGAGCGCCTGCCCTGCGTGGAGGACGTTGATCTGCTGCGCAACATCCTGTATTCCGGCGTGTGGCTCAAATACAACTGCAAAAATGCAAAAGAAGCCAAAAATTCCGCTCCCAACTCCTAAAACCTGCCTCTCCCTCCGGGAGAGGTGTCATTTTGTATGCAAAATGATGGAGAGGGCGAGATAAAACTTGATTTCTTTCGTGTTATCCTGTACACTGAAAGACGACCCTGCGGCCCTGCAGCCGCAACACCAGAGACGTGAGGAAGTAGACCGATGAGAGACCCCTATGAGGTGCTGGGCATCCAGCGCGGTGCAAGCGACGACGAGATCAAAAAGGCATACCGGGCCAAGTGCAAGCGCTGGCACCCGGACCTGAACCCCAACGACCCGACAGCGGAGGAGCACTTCAAAGAGGTGCAGGCCGCCTACGACGCCATCACCAAGGGCGAGACCGGCCCCCAGGGCGGCGGTTACGGCCAGCAGGGCTACAACCCCTACGGCCAGCAGCAGAACTATGGCGGATACTACTATCAGCAGGGCGGCTCTGCGAATTACGGCGGTCAAACCGGCTACTCCGACTTTGATTTTGACCCGTTCGGCTTCGGGTTCGGCTTCGGCGGCTTCCAGCAGCAGGGTGCCAGCTACAACGGTGCCGACAGCGCCGAGATGCAGGCGGCCCGCAGCTTTGTGGCCAATGGCCGCTATGCGGAGGCCCGCCGGGTGCTGGACGGCATGAACAACCGCTCGGCGCGGTGGTACTACCTCTCCTCGCTGGCCAATCAGGGCCTCGGCAACAGCATCGACGCGCTGCAGGACGCCCGCCGCGCCGTTCAGCTGGACCCCAATAACACCGAGTACCAGATGCACCTGCGCCGGATGCAGAATCCCGGCCAGACCTACCGCACCCAGACCACCTACGCCCAGCCCGGCGGGCTGATGCGCTGGTGCTGGAGCATGATCTTGCTCAATCTGCTCTGCAACTGCTGCTGTGGCGGCGGCTGGGGCTGGCGGTTCCGGATGTGAATAAGACAGAAAAAACCTCCCGTGCTGACGCACAGGAGGTTTTTTTCTTTTGATGTTAATTGATAACGATGGTCCGTGTGATCTTCTCGCAGGAATAGTTGCCGGAGACTGTTGCCGTCTGGGTGTAGATACCCGGCTGCGTCGGGAACTCCGTGGACTTGCTGCTGAACAGGCCCTTCTTTTTATAAGTACAGGTGACCTTGGCATTATCGACCACCACGCCGTCCGACTCCAGCAGAGCGCCGACATTGTGTGCCTCAGCCTCGGCCAGCGTCATCCCGGCGGGCAGGTCTTCGGCCCAGTAGAGGCGGACGCCCTCGGTCTTGGGCTTTATCTTGAACATGGCCACACCGGCGGTGTTCAGATCGCCGGATTCCAGCGCCACGGCACCCGCGATATATCTGCCCGAATCCACGGGCTGCTCATCCAGATAGATGCGGCTGAACGCGCCCTCGGGAAGGTAGCGGCGGATGAGCTCGAGAGAGAGCTTCAGGCCCATGGACATATCTTTCAGGGTGGGGATATAGAATTTCAGGGTATCCATCACCTTGACGACCTCATCGGCCACGCCCAGCAGCACACTGACGTCGTTGCCGTCGATGAGCTGTTTGATATAGGCGTAGACATTGAACTCTTCTACCTGATCAGGGGTCTTGGACATCTTGCGGGGCAGGGGTATCATCTTGAGCAGGGTGCGGAGCTTATCGGAGAGCACGAGGGTGACGTAGCCCTTGGCTTCGCCCTTGATGCCCAGCACCACGCCGATATACTGCGCGTCCGCCGGGCGGGTGACCACCGACAGCTCGAACGGGGAGCCATAGACCAGCTTGCCGGAAGCCTGCAGACGGATGGAGACGACTTCATTCGTCTCTTCCAGCCGGGTCTGAGAGGCGCGGGGCAATTCGGTCTCTGCCGAGGCGGCCAGCACCGGGGTCACCATGCTCAGCATGAGGGCTGCTGTGAGAAGCAGCGAAAGCAATCTTTTGGCCTTCATATGGACAAACCTCCTGTATTCATCATCTTCAGCCGGGCGGGCCGTGCAGGCTGACACTCCGGCTGATATGATTTTACCGCAAATCCCCGCTGTGGTCAATGACGGGATTCA
>RKCM01000192.1 GCA_014858325.1 Oscillospiraceae bacterium
CCCGCTTCCCACGTCCGCCGCAAGTGCCCTGCCCCCGGCGACGTCATCGTGCTGCTGGGCGGCCGCACCGGCCGCGACGGCATCGGCGGTGCCACCGGCTCCTCCAAGGCCCACAATCTGGAGAGCCTCGACCACTGCGGTGCTGAGGTGCAGAAGGGCAACGCCCCCGTGGAGCGCAAGCTCCAGCGCCTGTTCCGCCGGGAGGACGCCTGCAAGATGATCAAGCGCTGCAACGACTTCGGTGCGGGCGGCGTTTCCGTGGCCATCGGCGAGCTGGCCGACGGCCTGTTCATCGACCTGAACAAGGTCACCAAGAAATACGATGGTCTGGACGGCACCGAGCTGGCCATCAGTGAGAGCCAGGAGCGGATGGCTGTGGCCCTCGCTCCCGAGGACGTGGACAAGTTCATCGCCCTTGCCAACGAGGAGAACCTGGAGGCCACCCCCGTGGCCAAGGTCACCGAGGAAAAGCGGCTGAATATGGTGTGGAACGGCGTGTCCATCGTCAACATCAGCCGCGAGTTCCTCAACTCCAACGGTGCCGAGAAGCACCAGAACGTCCACATCGAGAAGGGCACCGTCTGGCAGCCCCAGTGGGCCGGCATCACCTTCGGCCAGAAGATGAAGAGCATGGTGGGCGATCTGAACGTCTGCAGCAAAAAGGGCCTGTCCGAGCGGTTCGATTCCACCATCGGTGCCGCCACCGTGCTCATGCCCTTTGGCGGTGCTTACCAGCTCACGCCCCAGAACGCCATGGTGGCAAAGCTGCCCGTAGACGGCGAGACATCCACCTGCTCCGGCATGGCCTGGGGCTACAACCCCTACCTGATGAGCGCCGACCAGTACGTCGGTGCGCGGCTGGCTGTCATCGAGAGCGTCACCAAGCTGGTGGCCGCCGGCTTCCGCTTTGAGGACGCCTACCTCACCTTCCAGGAGTATTTCGAGCGTCTGGGCTCGAAACCCGAGCGCTGGGGCAAGCCGCTGGCCGCTCTGCTGGGCGCGCTGGACGCTCAGATGGGCCTCGGCATCGCCTCCATCGGCGGCAAGGACAGTATGTCCGGCTCCTTTGAGGACCTCGATGTGCCCCCCACGCTGGTGTCCTTCGCCACCGCCATCGGCAAGGCCAGCAAGGTCGTTTCCACCGAGTTCAAAAAGCCGGAGAGCACCGTCGTGCTGGTGCGGCCCATTCTGGACGCCGAGACCGGCTGCCCCAACTTCTTCTCCCTGAAAGCCAACTATAAGATGGTGGAGCAGATGATGGAGCAGGGCATGGTGGCTTCCGCCTGCTCCGTGGGCTACGGCGGCATTGCCGAGGCCCTGTTCAAGATGGGTCTGGGCAACCGCATCGGCTTCAAGATGATGGCCGATAAGAGCACCGGGGAGATGTTTGCCCCCATGTACGGTGCCATGATCCTGGAAATGGTCTCCGACTCTCCGGCCGGCGAGCTGCTGGGCGAGACCACGAAGGACTATGTGTTTGAGTCCTGCGGCGAAAAGCTGGATATGGCCCAGCTGCAGGAGATCTGGGAGGCCAAGCTGGAGCCCGTTTACCCCTACCGCAAGGCAGGCTCCTCCGTGGAGAAGCTGGACGGCAGCCTGAAGGCTCCCGCCGCCGCTCCCAAGATCGGCGTGGCCAAGCCCAAGGTCATCATCCCGGTCTTCCCCGGCACCAACTGCGAGTACGACACCGCCCATGCCTTTGCCCGGGCCGGTGCCGACCCGGAGATCCTGGTCATCCGCAACCTGACCCCCGCGGACGTCACCGCCAGCTGCGAGGCCCTCGTGAAGGCCATCCGGAACAGCCAGATCGTCATGCTGCCCGGCGGCTTCTCCGGCGGCGACGAGCCGGACGGCAGCGCCAAGTTCATCGCCTCCTTCTTCCGCAGCCCCGCCGTCACCGAGGCGGTGCGGGAGCTGCTCCAGAAGCGCGACGGCCTGATGCTGGGCATCTGCAACGGTTTCCAGGCCCTCATCAAGCTGGGCCTTGTGCCCTACGGCGACATCCGCCCCATCGACCAGTACGACCCGACCCTGACCTTCAACACCATCGGCCGCCACCAGAGCATGCTGGTGCGCACCCGCATCGCCTCCGCAGGCAGCCCGTGGCTGTCCCGCTGCGCCGTGGGCGACCAGCACACCGTGGCCATCAGCCACGGCGAGGGCCGCTTTGTGGCACCTCAGAACGTGCTGGACGAGCTCATCGCCAACGGGCAGGTGGCCACCCAGTACGTCGATCTGGAGGGCGTGCCCACCATGGACCAGAGCTACAACCCCAACGGCTCGGTGCTGGCCATCGAGGGCATCACCAGCCCGGATGGCCGTGTCTTTGGCAAGATGGGCCACTCCGAGCGCAGCGGCCAGTACCTGTACAAGAACGTCACCGGCGATAAGTACCAGCCGATCTTTGAGGGCGGCGTAGACTATTTCAAGATTTGATGGTATGATAGAGGAAAACTCCTTCCGTCACGGCTGACGCCGTGCCACCTCCCTCGGGGAGGGAGGCTTAAGGCCCCCTCTGTGAGGGGGCTGTCGCCGGAGGCGACTGGGGGAGTGATTTCAGGAGGAAAACCAATGTCTCAGCATGACCGTTATATCAGCCCTTTTTCCACCCGTTACTCCTCCGATGAGATGCAGTACATCTTCTCGGACGACAACAAGTTCCGCACCTGGCGCCGCCTGTGGGTGGCGCTGGCCCGGGCCGAGATGAACCAGGGCCTGACCAATATCACCCCCGAGATGGTGGCCGAGCTGGAAGCCCATGTGGACGATATCAACTACGATGTCGCCATCGCCCGCGAAAAGCTGGTCCGCCACGACGTGATGAGCCATGTGTACGCCTACGGCCAGCAGTGCCCCAAGGCGGCGGGCATCATCCATCTGGGCGCTACCAGCTGCTACGTGGGCGACAACACCGACATCATCGTCATGCGCCAGGGCCTGGAGCTGGTGCGCAAAAAGCTCATCGGTGTGCTGGCAAAGCTGGCCCACTTTGCGGCCGAGTACAAGGAGATGCCCTGCATGGCCTACACCCACTGCCAGCCCGCCCAGCCCACCACCGTGGGCAAGCGCGCCACCCTGTGGGCCAACGAGCTGGTGATGGACCTTGCCGAGATCGACCATCGCCTGGCCACCCTGCAGCTGCGGGGCGTCAAGGGCACCACCGGCACCCAGGCCTCCTTCATGGAGCTGTTCAAGGACGATGCGGATAAGATCCGCGCCGTGGATGCTTCCATTGCCAAGGAAATGGGCTTTGCGCCGGATGCGGTCATCCCGGTCTCCGGCCAGACCTACAGCCGCAAGGTGGACGCCTTCATCCTCAATGCGCTGGCCGGCATTGGCCAGAGCTGCATGAAGTTTGCCACCGACCTGCGCCTGCTGGCCAACTTCAAGGAGATGGAGGAGCCCTTTGAGAAGAACCAGATCGGTTCCTCCGCCATGCCCTACAAGCGCAACCCCATGCGCTGCGAGCGGATCTGTGCGCTGGCCCGCTACCTGATGGTGGACGTGCTCAACCCCAGCTTCACCACCGGCACCCAGTGGTTTGAGCGGACGCTGGACGACAGCGCCAACAAGCGGGTGGCCATGGCCGAGGGCTTCCTCGCCGCCGACGCCATCCTGAACATCATGCTCAACGTCACCGACGGTCTGGTGGTCTACCCCAAGGTAGTCCGCAGCCGCCTGATGGCCGAGCTGCCCTTCATGGCCAGCGAGAACATCATGATGCAGGCCGTGGAAAAGGGCGGCAACCGGCAGGAGCTCCACGAGCGTCTGCGCCAGCACGCCATTGCCGCGGGCAAGCAGGTCAAGGAAGAGGGCCTGCCCAACGATATGGTGGACCGCGTCGCCGCCGACCCTGCCTTTGGCCTGACCAAAGAGGAGATCGTGGCGGGCCTCATCCCCGAAAACTTTGTGGGCCGCGCTCCCCAGCAGGTGGAGGAGTTTATCGCGAACGTGCTGCAGCCCATTTTTGACGCCAACGCCGACGCGCTGGAACAGCACGCCAACCTGAGCGTTTGATCGTTGATTTTTAAGAAGAGAGGCTGTTGCCGATGGCAGCGGCCTCTTTTCTGCACACAAAAGGAGTTTTTATGCGCCTCGATAAATATCTGGCCGAGACGGCCCAGTGCACCCGCAGCGAAGCCAAGGCCCTGCTCAGCAAGGGCAAAGTGGCGGTGAACGGCGTGCTGTGCAAAAAAGGCGATACCCAGATCCGGGAGGGCGATGCGGTGACGGTGGAAGGCCGGGAGCTGGCCTATCGGCAATTCGTCTACCTGATGCTCAATAAGCCCGAAGGCGTGGTCAGTGCCTCCACGGACAAGCGGGATACCACGGTGGTGGACCTGGTGAGAGACGCTTACCCCCGGCGGGAGCTGTTCCCGGCGGGGCGGCTGGATAAGACCAGCACCGGCTTTGTACTGCTGACGGACGACGGCGGCTTTGCCCACGACATCCTTGCCCCAAAGCGCCATGTCTCCAAGACCTATACCGTCACCCTGGACACCCCCCTGACCGACGCGATGAAGCAGGGCTTTGCCAAGGGCGTCACCCTCGCGGACGGCACGGCTCTTTCGCCGGCCGAGGCGGAGGCCCTCTCCGCCGACGGTCTGGTGGTGCGGGTGCTGCTCAAGCAGGGGGTGTACCACCAGATCAAACGGATGTTCGGCGTCTACGGGGCGGGAGTCAACGCCCTGCACCGGGACGCCATCGGCGGCCTGGCGCTGGACGAGAGCCTTGCCCCCGGCCAGTGGCGGGAGCTGACGGCCGAGGAAGTGGCAAAAATTACAGGCTGAGGGGGAACGCCTTTTCACGCAGATTTCAAAAAAGCATCACAATTTGCCGCTAAAATAAAGCCAAGAACCACGCAAAAAGGCGCTTTTTGGCCCCAAAAGGACCCCGGCAGATAAATTCAACAAGAAAATCGAAATTTTTTTGTTGAAATATGTTGCAAAAGTAAATTCTTTTGTGTAAAATAGATAATGTGATGCGGCGAAATTGTTAAAAATCACAATCCACGCCACGGCGGCTTGCACAAAAGAGGAAAAGGGGTATCCATTTATGGCCAATAGAGTATTTCAGAGCGTGATCTACCAGATGAAAGATGCGATCGACCGTGTGGTCGGTGTGGTGGATGAGACCGGCGCGGTGATCTCCTGCTCGGAGCTGAACCTGATCGGCGAAGTGCGCGAGGGCTTTATGGCCGAGCGCCTGACGGCGGGCGACCGCTTTGTCCGGGATGGCTACACCTACCAGCAGTTCTCCAGCGCAAAGCATAACGACTATGCCGTGTTTGTGGAAGGCGCAGACGAGACCGCAGGCCAGTTCGCAGCCCTGCTCTCCATCAGCCTGCAGAGCATCAAACAGTATCATGACGAAAAGTTCGATAAAGCCAACTTCATCAAGAACGTGGTGCTGGACAACATCCTGCCCGGCGATATCTACGCCAAGGCCCGGGAGCTGCACTTTGCCACCGATGTTTCCCGCGTCGTCTTCATCGTGCGGGTGACCAGCGGCGGCGACATCTCGGCTTACGATGTGGTCAGCAGCCTGTTCCCCGATAAGCAGAAGGACTTCGTCTTCAATATCAGCGAGACCGACACCGTTCTCGTCAAGGAGATCCGCAAGGGCATCGACCGCTCCGATATGGAAAAGCTGGCGGCCAGCATCGTGGATACCCTTTCCGGCGAGCATTACATCAAGGCTGTCGTGGGCATCGGCACCCCCATCGCCAACGTGAAGGATCTGGCTACCTCCTTCAAGGAAGCGCAGATCGCCATGGAAGTGAGCAAGGTGTTCGATACCGAAAAGCAGATCATCCGCTACGACAACCTCGGCATTGCCCGCCTGATCTATCAGCTGCCCACCACCGTGTGCGAAATGTTCCTGCGCGAGGTGTTCAAGCAGGGCAGCATCGAGAGCCTGGATCAGGAGACGCTGTTCACCATCCAGCGCTTCTTTGAGAACAACCTGAACGTCTCCGAGACCAGCCGCGGCCTGTTCGTCCACCGCAACACGCTGGTGTATCGTCTGGAAAAGATCAAAAAACTGACCGGCCTGGACCTGCGCGAGTTCGACGACGCCATCGTCTTCAAGGTGGCGCTGATGGTCAAGAAGTACCTGTCCAACAACCCGGCCAAATATTGATGTTTCGCCTTGGCGGCCGCTTGAGCCGTCGGCGCAGAACCGGCCGCTCGAAACCGATGCTGGCCGGTTCTTTTTGGTCTAATTCAAAAAGTCAGGAGCAGATCCCCTCATGATCGATTTTGAACACGTTTCCAAAGAATATAAACGGGGCGGCAAGCTCGCGCTGGAGGATGTCAATTTCCATGTGGCCGACGGCGAGTTCGTCTTCCTGCTGGGCCACTCCGGCGCAGGCAAATCCACCCTGCTCAAGCTCATCCTGCGGGAGGAGACCCCCACCGCAGGCAAGGTCTTTGTGGATGGGCGGGACGTCGCCCGGATGCGGCGGCACCAGATCCCCTATCTGCGCCGCCAGATGGGCATCATCTTTCAGGATTTCCGCCTCATCCCCAGCATGACCGTCTACGAAAATATCGCCTTTGCCATGCACGTTACCAACATCGGCAGCAAGCAGATCAAAGAGCGGGTGAACTATATGCTGGAGCTGGTGCATCTGGAGGATAAAGCCAAAATGTACCCGGAGTTCCTCTCCGGCGGCGAGCAGCAGCGCGTGGCTGTGGCCCGTGCGCTGGCCCATGCGCCCAAGCTCGTCATTGCCGAC
The DNA here is from genome assembly GCA_014858325.1 of Oscillospiraceae bacterium. GTDB lineage: Bacteria > Bacillota > Clostridia > Oscillospirales > Ruminococcaceae > Faecalibacterium. Next base: position 6,740 of record RKCM01000192.1, read on the forward strand.
GAGCCCACCGGCAACATCGACCCCGAGCTGAGCCTGGAGATGATGGAGCTGCTGGAGCGGGTGAGCGAGATGGGCATCACCGTCCTCGTCGTCACCCACGAGCACGAGCTGGTGCACCGCTTCCATCAGCGGGTCGTCACCCTCAAGGAGGGCCGCATCATCTCCGATGTGCCGGCCGACCGAGCAAAACTGGAAGAAAAGGAGGCGGCTCTGGTATGAAACCTTCCACTTTCGCCTTCCTCACCAAGCGCGGCGTGCGCAACCTGGGCAAGCACTGGGCCATGACCATTGCCTGCATCGCCTCCCTCAGCGTCTGTATGGCGCTGAACATCTGCGCTTCCCTCGTGGAAGTAAACGTGGATAATATGGTCAACTACCTCGGCCAGCAGAACGAGATGGTGGTCTATCTGGCCCCGGAGGCCGACGACGCCACCATCCAGTCCGTGGGCCAGCAGATCCAGGCCACCCCGGGCGTGAGCCGGATGCAGTATATGTCCAAGGAGGACGTCCTCAACCAGTACCGGGGCTATATGGCCGATTACGCGGTGCTGCTGGACGAGTTTGAAAACGACAACCCCTTTAAGGCCAACTACCGCGTCTCGCTGGCCGACCTGAGCCAGATGGCCGCCATGAGCCAGACCTTCCAGAACATCCCGGGGGTGTACAGCGTGGCGGCACCCATTGAGATGACCAACACCTTCGTACAGGTGCAGCAGGCTGTGACCAAGGTGGGCCGCATCGTCGTGCTGGTGCTGATGGTCGTCAGCATCATCACGGTGGGCAGCACCATCCGCCTCAGCGTCTTTGCCCGCCGCCGCGAGATCGAGATCATGAAATACGTGGGTGCCACCAACGCCCTCGTCACCCTGCCCTTCGTCATCGAGGGCCTGACCATGGGCCTGATCTCCGGCCTGCTGACGGCCGGCGTGACCATCGGCGGCTACAGCTACATCCTGCAGGCCTCCGGCACGCTGGGCGGCCTGTGGCAGCTGCTGGTGGGTACCACTCTGGTGCCCGTGCAGAACGTCTGGCCCACCATCCTGACGTACAGCCTTGCAAGCGGCGCCATCGTGGGCGGCGTCGGCAGTATGTTCTCCATCCGCAAGCATCTCAATGTGTAAGCGAAAGGAGCCTTCCCGATGAAAGCAAGACACTCCGCAGGCTTCTCCCTGCGCACCCATATCCCGCGCCACGCAAAGCCCGGGCATCCCGGTGCCCCCATGCGGGCGGCCTGCCTCTTCCTGGCAGCGGCCTGCCTCATGCTGAGCGTGACGGTGTATCCGGCTTCTGCCGCCACCAGCATGTCCTCGCTGCAGAATAAGCTGGACAAGCTCTCCCAGTCCATCCAGCAGCACAAAAAGGAGCTTTCCAATGCCCAGAAAAAAGAGGCGGCGGCAAAGCAGCTGGAATCCGACCTCAAGGAGAAGGTCACGGTCATCCAGGGCCAGATCAGCGTGCTGAAGGGCCAGATCGCCGAGGTGCAGAACAGCATCGGCGCCAAGGAGCAGCAGATCACCGCCAAGGAGGCCGAGATCGCCGCCAAAGAGGCCGAGATCGCCGACCAGTGGGACGATTTCAAAAAGCACATGGCCGCCATGCAGGAGCTGCGGGACGGCGGCAGCGTGGCCATGCTGGCGTCCGTGACCGACCTGTACGAGCTGCTGACCTTCAACGAGGTCATGCAGGATATCTCGGTGAAGGATACCGAGATCCTGAATACCATGCGGGACGCCAAAACGGCGCTGGTAAACGATAAGACCCAGCTGGAAAGCGAGCGGGCCGATCTCCAGAGCAAAAAGGCCGACCTCGATGCCCAGAACAACCAGATGCGGGCCAAGCAGAGCGAGCTGAACTCTTCCGTCAAGGAAGCCCAGCTCTCCGCCGCCGAGGCCCAGAAGGCCCAGCAGGACGCAAAGGCCGCCATCGAATCCGATGAGATGAACTACGAGGCAGTCAAAAAGCAGATCCAGAAGCTCATTGCCTCGGCCGCCGCCAGCCAGCCCCAGCTGAGCTTTACCGGCTTCATCTGCCCGCTCAAGAGCTACAGCCGCATCTCCAGCGAGTATGGCTGGCGCAAAAACCCCGTCTCGGGCGTGAACAAGCTCCACGCCGGCATCGACTTTGCCGCCCCGGCGGGCACCCCCATCTATGCAGCCGCCAGCGGCTACGTGCAGGTGGCAGGCTGGTCCAGCGGCGGTTACGGCAACTACGTCATCATCTATCACGGCAAAATGTCGGACGGCACGGCCTACAGCACCCTGTACGGCCACATGCGGTCGGTGGCCACCACGGCGGGCAAGTACGTCAAGCAGGGCGAGCTCATCGGCTACGTGGGCAGCACGGGCAACTCCACCGGCAACCACCTCCATCTGGAGGTGTGGAAGGGCGGCTCCAAGGCCAACGCCGTCAATCCCCGCAGTTACATCCCCATAAGATAAAAGGAGGCCGATCGGGCTTTATGAACGAAGAAAAACGCAAGCGCATTCTGCGCATCGGTTGTCTGCTGCTGGCAGGGGTATTCCTGCTCTCGGTGGTGGGCAGCGTGCTGCTGATGCTGCTGGTCTGAACCGGGAGGGCGCAAAATGAATCGCAAAGTCTCTGTGGGAATGATGGTCACCATCGTCATCCTGGCCATGACCGTCACCTTTTCCATCACCATGCTGCTGGCCATGCGGCTGTTTGACAGCACTGTTTCCAGCGTGAAGGAAAAGGAGAGCATGTACAATAAGATCGCGGAGGTAGACCGCTACGTCCGCACCAACGATTACTACGACATCGACGAGACGATGCTCTACGACCGCCTCACCGCCGGGTATCTGTTGGGTACGGGCGATAAATACGCAAAGTATTATACGTCTCAGGCATACACCGAGTTGATGAACGTCCAGAACGGCACCCTGCTGGGCATTGGCACCGAGCTGGCCATCGACCAGTCCGGCTATGCCAAGGTGCTCAAGGTGTACAACGATTCGCCTGCACAGGAAGCCGGCATCGCCGTGGGCGATTACATCACCGCCGTGGACGGTGCGGACGTCAAGAGCATGGCCAGCGCCGACGCCGTCCAGACCCGCCTGCGGGGCGAGTCCGGCACCACCGTCCATGTGGTCTGGCTGGACAGCAACTCCGCCGAGCACACCGCCGACCTGACTCACTCCGGCTATGCCGCCACTACCGTGGATTCGCAGCTGCTGGGCGGAAATGTGGGCTACATCAAGATCCGGCAGTTCGATAATACCACCCCCAGTGAGCTGGACTACGCCCTGCGCAGCCTGACCACCGGCGGCGCTTCCAGCCTTGTCATCGACCTGCGGGACAACGGAGGCGGCATTCTGGACGACGCTGTCAGCTGCATCGACCTCATCGCCCCGGAGGGCACGCTGGCCTACGCCGAGGATAAGTACGGTGCCCGCACCCTGCTGGGCAGCAGCAGCGCGGAGAGTGAAGTCAGCCTGCCCGTCGTCTGCCTGGTCAACGGCAACACCGCCAGCGCGGCAGAGCTTTTTGCCAGCAGCCTGCGCACCCTGAACGGTGCCCGGCTGGTGGGCACCACCACCATGGGCAAGGGCACCATCCAGAGCGCACCCCAGCGCCTCTCCGATGGCAGCGCCATCGTGGTGACGGTGGCAAAGCTCATCTGCGGGGACGGCTCCTGCTTTGACGGCGCCGGCCTCAGCGTGGACGTGGACCGCCCCCTGACCGCAGACGAACAGAGCGCCTACTATGATTACACCCCCGAGACCGACCCGCAGGTACAGCGTGCCGTCAGCACGGCACAGCAGCTCAGCGGTGCGACCACTGTCAGCGGCGTGAACGAGGCCGACGCGGCCTCCAATGCCGCCAGCCAGGAGGCTGCTTCTTCGGAAGCTGCGGCAGAGAGCGCACCCGCTGAGAGTGAGGCGGCCCCCTCGGAGACTGAGAGCGAAGCAGCTGCCGCCAGCGAAAGCCCCGCCAGCAACTAACCTCATCGTTTCACTTCGTTCAATCAAACCATGCAAGAGCCCCCGGTTCGCCGGAGGCTCTTTTGCCAGAAGAAAGGATGGAATTTTATGCCGGAGCTGACCGACCTCTCTTACGTCCGCCACCTCTGCGAAAAATACGATTTTGCCCTCTCCAAGGGGTTTGGGCAGAACTTCATCATCAACCCGGGCATCCCTCAGAAGATCGTGGACGTCAGCGGGGTGGATCAGCGCTACGGCGTCCTGGAGATCGGCCCCGGTATCGGCGTGCTCACCCGCGAGCTGGCCAAACGGGCCGCCAAGGTGGTGTCCATCGAGGTGGACGAGCGCCTGCCGCCCCTGCTGGCGGAAACGATGGCCGGAGTGGATAACTTCAAGCTGGTATTACAGGATGTTTTGAAAGTGGACCTCCGCGCCCTCATCGAGGAGGAGTTCCCCGGGATGCCGGTGGCCCTGTGCGCCAACTTGCCCTATTACATCACCAGCCCCATCGTCATGAAGCTGCTGGGCGACCGCCTGCCCATCGAGAGCCTGACCGTCATGGTGCAGAAGGAGGCCGCCGACCGTCTGGCCGCGGCCCCCGGCACCCGGGCGTCCAGCGCCATCAGCTGCGCCGTGAGCTACTACGCAGTCTCAAAGATGATGTTTACCGCCGCGCCGGGCAGCTTTTACCCGGCCCCCAAGGTGACAAGCGCCGTGGTGCGGATGGACATTCGTCCCACCCCCGCCGTGCAGGTGGCAGATGAGGAAGGGTACTTTGCCCTCATCCGCGCCGCCTTCGGCCAGCGCCGCAAGACCGCCGTCAACGCCATCGCCAGCGGCCTGGGGATGCCCAAGGACGCCGTCATCGCCGCCATCGAAGCCTCCGGCTTCGACGCCCGCATCCGCCCCGAGGCCCTCACGCTGGAAGACTTTGCCCGCATCCAGCAGGAGATCGCCGCGCGGCGATAAAATCAGCCTTGCCAAACCCGCCCACCAGTGGTATACTACTATAGTAACCTTTGCTAGTGTGGCGCAATGGCAGCGCAACTGATTTGTAATCAGTGGGTTGCAGGTTCAACTCCTGTCACTAGCTCCAAGAAAAATCCTGCGATATACCGTTAAAGCAACGGCGTGTATCGTGGGATTTTTGCTTTGTTCAACAGTAAATTCTCCTCCGGCTGCCTAACAATAAAAACAAAAAATCCGAACCTTTCTCCTATCGAGAAAAGGTTCGGATTTTCATGGTTTGGTGCGAGTAGTGATACAGCATTTTTTGAAAACCATCGTAGTACAATTTGTTTTTGAGGTCATCGGATAGCAACTTGCTTGTATCGCACCCCGATGGGCAGCCGTGTTTGAAATACAGTTGCCTTTTATATACCACACAACCTAAAAATTATCAAGTACGCGCAGCGTTCACTTCTCCCATCACCGGGAGCAAATGAACGCTGCTTTTTTGTT
>RKCM01000137.1 GCA_014858325.1 Oscillospiraceae bacterium
CATTGCGGCGGCAGCTCCGGCACCCGGGGCGGAGATCACGCTGGAGGCCAACCCCGAGACCGTGACCGAGCAGACCCTGTGCGGTTTCCGGGAAGCCGGGGTGAACCGCATCTCTTTCGGGGTACAGTCGGCCCGTGACAGCCAGCTGAAAACGCTGGGCCGCCCCCACACCGCCCGGCAGGCCCGGGCAGCTTTTGCGGCGGCACGGCGGGCAGGCTTTACCAACATCAGCGGTGACATCATGCTGGCCTTGCCCCACTACACCCAGGCGGAGTTTGACGAGACACTGGAGCTCATCGAGGAGGGCGGGGCCACCCATATCTCGGCCTACCTTTTGAAGATCGAGCCGGATTCCGCCTTTGGCAAACACCCGCCCGAGGGCCTGCCCGGCCCCGACGAAGCGGCAGACTTTTACCTCTACGCCGTCGAGCAGCTGGAGCACCACGGCTACGCCCAATACGAGATCTCCAACTTTGCCCGCCCCGGCTATGAGGGGCGGCACAACCTCATCTACTGGGACTGCGGCGATTACCTCGGCCTTGGCCCTGCGGCCCACTCCTGCATGGGGGGCAAGCGCTTTTACTACCCCGCCGACACCGATGCGTTCCTGCGGGACGCCGCCGCCCCCGTCATGGACGGCAGCTGCGGCGCGGAGGACTACCTGATCTTACAGCTGCGGCTGCGCAAAGGGCTGGACCTCGCCTCTTATAAGGAATTGTACGGCAAGGAGTTTTCCACCACCCAGCTCGCCTTTGTGCAAAACTGCGTCAAAAGCGGCTACGCCCTCTTCGACGGCAGAACGCTGGCCCTCACCCCGGCGGGGCTCATCGTCCAGAACAGCATCCTGGCCCAGCTGCTGTGATCAATGCACGGCAAAGCTGGCAACGGCCAGCAGTACGATGCCCAGCGCCATGGCGGCGCGGCCCATTTTCTGGCAGGTGAAATACCACTCGCTCGGCTCCCCGCCGGACACCTCCAGCCCGTGGCGCAGGGTCCAGAACAGCCGCGGCCATTTCACGTCCAGCACCAGCAGAATGGCCAGCAATGCCATCGGGACAAGAAAACTCACATCGCCCCGTGTCTCCCGCCGCCCACCGACGGCGACATTATAAAGCCACTGGCAGCTGGGCTGCAGATCCTCCTGCGTATATTCTCCGTTGACCACAACGCGGATATCGTCCGCAAGGCCGCCGCTGTCCTTCCAAAGCAGAGCGTCCCCCGCTTCGCCTTGGGCGCCGCCTGAGAAAAGCAGCTGCTCCTCCCGATAGATCTCCACATGGCTGCTGTTTTCCGTATAGATGCGGTAGCGCGTCGGCACGTCGTCCAAACAAAACTGCACATCGGTTTTGCCGGGCGCAGACGTGATATCCAGCGCGTAGCGGCCATAAGGATCCCTGCCAGAAAAACTGCCGTCTGCCTGCTGATACAAAAAGGCGTTCCGCAGCCACACGCCCGGCCGCAGTGCCGCCCAGAGATAGACAGCCAGCAGCACAGCCACCGCCACCGCCAGCGCAGCAGCGCCAACGCGCATTTTGCTCGATGTAGATTTTTTCATGGCGGCCTCCTTGACAATTTACGTTAAAACGCATATACTAGAAATGAAAAAGGCACTGTCCTGTAAGGGTCAGCTCCTTACCGACACAATAAGATCAAAAAAGAAATGACCGCTCTTGCTTGGTAGGCGTTGAGGCGGTCATTTCTTTTTGCTATTGGAAATCGTCCATGTGATCTGAAACGTAACAAACACTGCTCCGCCAATCACGGCAAGCAGCTGAAGTACTTCAGACATCGTCATAGAACATCCCCCCTTCCGCACAAAGCGTCCGGGGAAAAGCAAAAAATCCGTTCCCCGGCACACTTGCCGGGAGGAGCGTGACCACCTTTCTTACAGGCAGTGCCTTGCCGCACGATGGATGCGGCACCTTCATGATATCATAGGTTCGACCAAATTACAATTGTTTTTCACCCCAGTTCGATTACTTCCCACCCCAGTGCCTCGATGGCTTCGCGGTCGTGGGTGGCCAGCAGAACATTCCGATCCTGGCAGCGGGCTTTCAACAGCGCCGCTGCTTTTTTCATGGTCTCCGGGTCCATGCCGGTGAAGGGCTCGTCCAGCAGGAGGGTATCGCTCTCGGCCCAAAGGGCGCGCAGGAGGGCGGCGCGGCGCTTCTGCCCGCCCGAAAGCTTCCGGGCCGGGAGGGAAAGGGCAGCGTCGTCCAATCCAAGCTGTTGAAAATCCTTCTCGATTTGCTTTTTGTATTGGTCCATTGGCCCCGGCAGGACAAGGACGACGTTTTCCACCGCCGTCAGCTGCGGGCAGAGGCGGTCTTCCTGAAAGACGGCGCTCACCTTCCCTACGCCCTGCACCGTGCCGGAGGTGGGCATCTCCAGCCCCATCAGGATGCGCAGCAGGGTGGTCTTGCCCCAGCCGCTGGGGGCCCACAGCACCGTCGGGGCGGTGAGGGTGAGATTGAGGTCTTCAAAGAGCGTCTTATCTCCAAAACGTTTTGTCAGATGCGATATTTCCAGTTTGTTGATGGTTTTGCTCATGCGTTTGCCCCCTCTTCGCCCAGAACACGGGCCACGGCTTTGTCCAGCAGGGCCAGAAACAGCTTTTCAAAGGCCGCGCTGAGCAGGATGATCACAAAGGTCCAGGCGAAGAGCTCCCCCGTGGAGAGGGTGATCTTGGCCCGGTAGAGGGCGTCGCCGATGCTGCCGTCGGGCAGGCCGATGACCTCGGCAGCCACGCCGCTTTTCCAGCAGATGCCCAGCGCCACGCTGCACCCCTGCCGGAACGCCGGCAGAACGGCGGGCAGCCAGATGGCTTTTACCCGCCGGGCAAGGGGCAGGCGGAAGACCCGGGCCATCTCCAGCAGCTGCGGGTCGGCGCTCTCGATGCCGGTGCGCACCGCGCCATACAGTACGGGCAGCACCATCAAAAAGCTGATGAGGATGGACAGCGACTTTCCGCTGACCCAGACGAGGGCCAGAATGATGAAGCTTGCCACCGGCGTGGCCTTGACCAGCTGCATCACCGGTGAGAGCAGCGCGTCCACCCAGACCCAGCGCTCGGCCGCCACACTGCACACCACACTGCACACGGCCCCCAGCAAAAAGCCCAGCAGGATGTGCCCGGCGCTGAAGCCCACCCGCTGCCAGAAATCGGGCTGGGGCAGCAGCTGCACCAGCGTCCCCGCCGCCTGCAGGGGCGAAACAAGGAAGACTTCCTGCCCGATGGCCGCGGCGGCAAGCTGCCACACCGCCAGCCAGAACACCACCGCCGCCGCCCCATAGCGGCGTTTTATTTTCTGCTTCATTCTGGTTTTCTCTCTTTCTATTTTCGTAGTTTTTTCTTTCGTAGTTCTTTCGTTTTTATCCCGCATGTCTTTTTCTTTTTTAAGATACCACATCATCCAAAAGAACACAATCTTTCATCTTTGCTTTTCTTGACATGAGAGTCTTTTCACACTAAACTGGAATCAAACACAGGAAAGGATGACCTCTATGCAGCCACAGACTCTTCGCGGCAAAAAGCAGCTGCTCCTGGGCTTTACGCTCTTCTCCATGTTTTTCGGGGCGGGCAACCTCATCTTTCCGCCCTACCTCGGGGCTCAGGCGGGCACCCACCTCTGGCGGGCCTTTCTGGGCTTTGCCGTCAGCGCCATCGGCCTGCCCATTGCGGGCGTGGTGGCCGTAGCCCGGGCCGGCGGCCTGCCAAAGCTTGCCGGGCGGGTCAGCCCCCGCTTTGCGCAGGCATTCGCGATCCTCGTCTACCTCTCCATCGGGCCCTGCCTTGCCATTTCCCGCACGGCCAGCACCTCCTTTGCCATGCTGGAGCCGCTGCTGCCCGCCGACGGCTGGGCGGTGCAGCTGGGGTACACGGCAGTGTTTTTCGCAGCGGCGTTCTGCGTGGCCCTCAAGCCCGAAAAGCTGACCCAGCGGCTGGGCAAAGTGCTCTGCCCCGCTTTGCTGGTGCTCATCGTGGTGCTGTTTGCCGGGTGCCTGCTGCACCCGGCGGCAGCGAGCTATGCCGCGCCCACAAAGGCCTATGCGGCCCTGCCCGCCGTGCAGGGCATTCTGGATGGCTACCAGACCATGGATACGCTGGCAGGCCTCAACTTTGGGGCCGTCATCGCACTGAACATTCAGGCTCTGGGCGTGACGGACCCCGGGGAGACCGAGCGCGGCACCATCCGGGCGGGCTTTTTTTCCGCCGGGCTGTTCGGGGTGGTCTACGCCATGCTGACCCACATCGGCGGCATTGCGGGGGCGGCTTTCCCCGGCTGCGAGACGGGTGCCGAGACTTTGACGCAGCTGGCCGACGCACTGTTCGGCCGCACCGGGCAGGTGCTGCTGGCGGCCCTCTTCCTCATCGCCTGCTTCAACACCTGCGTCGGCCTCATCTCCTGCGTGGGGCAGTATTTCCACCAGCTTTTCCCCCGCCTGCCCTATGTGGGCTGGGCGGCCTTCTTTGCGCTGAGCAGCATGCTGCTGGCCAACATCGGCCTTGCGGGCATTTTAAGGCTCTCGGTGCCCGTCCTCAACGCCATCTATCCCGCCTCCATCCTGCTGATCGCTCTCTCCTTCCTGCCTGCGCGGTTCCAGCAGCAAAGCATCTACGCCTGGTCCATCGGCCTTGCCTCGGTACAGAGCGTTGCCGCCGCGCTGCCGGTGGCCGCTCTCTCCCGCCTTGCCAACACCCTGCCGCTGGGCAGCATCGGTTTTGGGTGGGTGCTGCCGGCGCTCACAGGCTTTGGGATCGGGCTGTTATGCAAAAAAGCTGCCGCTTGACAACGGCAGCTTTTTTTTTGCTTGCAGAGCCTTACTGGAAGAGCTTGCCGACCTTTTTCTGCACCTTCTGGGCCGCAGTGGGCTTGGTCCAGTAGAAGCTGTCGTCCGGCAGCTTGCCGCCTACGGCGGCGGGAGACGCATCGTACAGCACCTGCAGGTAGGCGGAGATATCCTTCTTCATCTCCTCGCCGCGGCGGAAGACGATGTTGCACTGGGGCAGGGCTTTTTTTGCGATGGCCGCCTTGGCCACCACGCCGACTTCCTCGCAGAGGGCGGCGGTGCCGTCGATATCGGTGTTGGCGGCGTTGACGCTCTTCTCGTAATCGGTCAGGAAGGCCTGCACCACGTCGGGGTGCTCCTCCGCATAGGCGGTGCGCACCACGGTGACGCCGGTGATGAGCTGGGTGCCGCAGACCTTGTTCCACTCTTTGGTCAGGTCCAGAACGACGCGCAGGGCGGCGTCCTTCATCTGGGCGGCGGTGACGTAGGGCTGGGGCAGAACGGCGATGGCGTCCTTTTTGGCGGCAGCCATCTGGGCCGTGACCTCGGAGGCCTCGCTGTAATATTCGATCTTCACGTCCTTATCGGGGTCAAGGCCGTTCTTTTGGAGCAGGTAGCGCAGGACATACTCCGGCGTAGTGCCCTTGCCGGTGGACAGGATGGTGCGGCCCTTCAAATCGGCAAAGCTGTGGACGGTATTGCCCTTTTCCACAACGTACAGCACCCCGAGGGTGTTGACCGCCAGCACCTGGATGCCGCCGTTCGTCTTCTGGTAGAGCGTTGCGGCGAGGTTGGCCGGGATAGCGGCCAGGTCCAGCTCACCCTTGATGAGCTTGGGCACGATCTCATCGGCTGCGCCGTAGAGCTGCAGGTCGTAATCCAGGGCGGCGGTGCCGGCCTTTTCCATCGAGAGCAGATGGACAAGGCCCATGGTGGTGGGGCCTTTGAGCCCTGCGATGCGCACCGAGCCGGCCGAGAGGGTCTTGGCCGAGACGCTGCAGGCCAGCAAACTCACCGCAAGCCCCAGCGAAAGCAGCAAAGACGTCAGTTTTTTCAGCATTGAGAACTTCCTCCTCTTTCATTTTGCAGAATTTTCAAAAAACATTTGCTTTACGGGCTCAAGTTTACTATAATGAGAGAAAAAATACCGTTGCGCAGGCAACGGAACTGCAAAGGGCGGTGAGGGCCCGGAGAAAGCCTCACGGAATGGTTATGGAAAAATATCTCCCGCTGTTACAAACCACCTCTCTCTTCGCCGGGTTGGAGTGCGATGCTCTCCACGCTCTGCTGGGCGAGATGAATGCTGTTGTGCGCAGCTACGGCCGCGGCGAAATGCTGGTGACGGCCGGGCACTCCACCCGCCGGGTGGGGGTGGTGCTGTCGGGCTCCATCGAGGCCTACCACCCCGCCCCCGGCGGGAGCCGCATCCCCATCACCCACATGGGGCCGGGGGGCGTGTTCGGCGATGTGCTGGGCGGCTCCAGCCTTGCCAGCCCGGTAACGGTGGTGGCCGCCGCCCCCTGCGAAGTGCTGCTGCTGCCCTACGAAAAGCTGCTGCAGCCCGGCAGCGACCCCGCCCGCCAGCAGCTGCTGCAGAATCTGGTGCGGACCATCAGCGACAAATACTTCCTGCTCTCCCGCCGGGTGGACCTGCTGGTGCTGAAAAGCCTGCGGGCCAAGGTGTGCGCCTACCTGCTCAGCGAGGCCGAGCTGCACCACAGCCTGACCTTTACCATCCCCTACTCCCGGCTGCAGCTGGCGGATTACCTCAACTGCGACCGCAGCGCCCTCTCCCGGGAGCTGAGCCAGATGCAGCGGGAGGGGCTGCTGGACACCTATCGTTCCAGCTTCAAACTCATGGACCCGGAAGCGCTGAAGCGCATGATACAATAAGGAGGCTCTCTCATGTCCAAGCCCGTTCTTTGGATCGTCATCCCCTGTTACAATGAGGAGCAGGTGCTGCCCATCACGGCGCCGATGTTCCTGCAAAAAATAAACGATCTGGCCGCAGAGGGTCTGGTCAGCAGCAAGAGCCGGGTGCTCTTTGTCAACGACGGCTCCAAGGACCAGACCTGGCCCCTCATCCAGCAGTTTGCCCGGCAGGATGAGCACTTCATCGGCATCTCCCAGAGCCGGAACCGGGGCCACCAGAACGCCGTGCTGGCGGGGCTGATGGAAGCGCTGCACAGCGGCAGCTGCGACATCACCATCTCCATCGACTGCGACGGGCAGGACGACATCAACGCCATGGACGAGATGGTGCAAAAGTATCTGGACGGCGCGGAGGTGGTGTACGGCGTGCGCAGCCGCCGGGACACCGACACCTTCTTCAAGCGGTTCACCGCCGAGGGCTTCTACCACCTGATGAACGCGCTGGGGGCCGACATCGTCTTCAACCACGCGGACTACCGGCTCATCAGCACCCGGGTGCTGGAAAGCTTTGCGGACTACCGGGAGGTCAACATCTTCCTGCGCGGCATGGTGCCGCTGGTGGGCTTTGCCAGCGACGTCGTCACCTACGAGCGGCACGAGCGGCTGGCGGGCGAGAGCCACTACCCCCTGAGCAAGATGCTGGCCCTCGCCTTTGACGGCATCACCAGCCTGTCCAACAAGCCCATCCGCCTCATCACCGGGGCGGGCATCGCCGTCAGTCTGGTCAGCTTCATCGGGGTGCTCTGGGCCATCGTGCAGGCCGTGCGGGGCAGCGTGGTGGCCGGCTGGGCCTCCACCGTCTGCATCGTCTGCTTTATGGGCGGGGTGCAGCTGGTGTGTCTGGGCGTCATCGGCGAATACATCGGCAAGATCTACATGGAGACCAAGGCCCGGCCCCGGTACATCATCTCGGAGCGCACCTGGGCCCCTTACGAAAGGAAGTATCACGGATGAGCAAACAGAGCTGGAAAGGCAGCACCCTTTTGAACCCGGAGCCGCCGGTGCTGGTATCCTGCGGCGGCCTGGAGAGCCCCAACCTCATCACCATTGGCTGGACAGGCACCATCTGCACCCAGCCCAGCATGGTGTCCATCAGCGTCCGGCCGGAGCGGTTCAGCCACCATCTGATCCGGGAAAGCGGGCAGTTTGCCATCAACCTGCCCACCGAGCAGCTGGTGCGGGCGGTGGACTGGTGCGGTGTGAAAAGCGGCCGCGACCACGACAAATTTTCCGCCTGCGGCCTTCACGCCGCCCCCGGCAGCGTGCTGACGGACTGCCCCATTCTGGAGGAGAGCCCCGTCAACCTGGAGTGCAAGGTGACGCAGGTGATCCCGCTGGGCAGCCACGATCTGTTTCTGGCCCAGGTGGTGGCCTGCGATGTGGACGAGAGCCTGCTGGACGAAAACGGCAAGCTCTGCCTTGAGAATGCCCGTCTCATCGTCTACAGTCACGGCGAATATCTGGCGCTGGGCAAAAAGCTGGGCACCTTTGGCTACAGCGTGCGGAAAAAGAGACCGCGGCGGAAATAACGTTCTCCACGCTTGACAATTGATCCAAAACCAACTATACTAGAAACAGAAAAAGGCACTGCGACAAGCGGTTAGCCTCATTCAAGAACCGTGGCTCAATATTGAACCGTCGCCTTTGCCGAGGTGGCGGTTCAGCGTTTCTTTACGATAATGGTGATGGTGAATTCACCAATATGGAAAGTGATCCGCATTGCCTCACCCCCTTTCGGGAAGTGTAGGCCAACCGCCTGCCGTATGTGCAGTGCCCTGCTGCGTGAAGCAGCAATTACAGTATAACACAAATTTCGACTGTGCACAATTGCAAAAAACGGGAAGCATCATCGGATGCTTCCCGTTTTTCTGCTTCTTTCGGTTTATCGGTGTTCCAGCAGATCCGTCAGGCATTTCACAGTCTTGCCGTGGCAGCCGGTGACGGTCTCGGCGTGGAACAGGCTGCTGAGGACGCTTTCCTCCACGCACTCTGCCACCGCCCGGAACAGCGGGTTGATGGCGTCGTCGTGCAGCATGGTCATGGGCAGCAGGGCCTTCTCCGAGTAATGGGGCACCCGGTTGGCGGTGGTAAAGGCAATGACGATCTCGCCGGAGCCGTTGCCGCAGTAGCTGCCCGCCCGGGAAAGCCCCACGATGGCGCGGTGGCACAGCCGCCGCAGCTGGCGCTCACTGAGGGGGATGTCGGTGGCCAGCACCGTGATGATGGAGCCCTTGTCCTCGTGGGGCGGGACGTGAGCATCCAGCAGGGTCTGGATGGGGGTGCCGCCCACGATGAGGTCATCAAACAGGGCGTGATTGGAGAGCACCAGCGCCCCGATGGTGTAGGGCTTGCCGTCCAGCTCCACCACCCGGGAAGCCGAGCCGATGCCGCCCTTGAGGCCGTGGCAGCGCATCCCGCGCCCCGCTCCCACGGCACCCTCGGCAAAATCCGCCTTGCAGTCCGCCAGCGCGGCAAAGACGTGCTCCTCGGTGACATGGAGGCCCCGGATGTCGTTCAGGCCGGCGTCGTTGCACTCGCAGACCACGGGGTTCACGCTGCCGGTCGTCTCGCAGATGTCGGGATTGCGCTCCAGCATATACTTTACCAGAGCCGTTTCCACCGTACCCACGCTGAGGGTATTGGTAAAGAGGATGGGGGTTTCCAGCGTGCCCAGCTCCTCGATCTGCACCAGGCCCGTGGTCTTGCCAAAGCCGTTGATGACATGGCTGGCCGCCAGGACCTTCTCGTGGAAGAGGTCGCCCGGATGCGGCAGCAGAGCCGTGACGCCGGTCTGCACGCTGCCATTTGCCAGCGTGCAGTGCCCCACCGTTACCCCCGGCACGTCGCTGATCTTATTCAGCGGCCCGTGGGGCAGCTTGCCGATGGTGATGTTGTAATTGGATTGGATGCCCATAGTGTTTTCTCCTGACGTTTACTTTTCTTCGTGCTCCACTTTCTGGATCGCACCCAGATCGTAGGGGGTATTCTGGTAGACGTAATAATTCAGCCAGTTCTCGTACAGCAGGTGGGCGTGGGCGCGCCAGCGGAAGAGGGGCGGCTGAGTGGGGTCATCGTGGGGGTAGTAGTTTTTGGGCACTGCGATGGGCAGGCCCTTACCCACATCCCGCTGATACTCGGAGTCCAGCGTATCCTGATCGTACTCGGGGTGGCCGGTGACGAAGATCTGGCGGCCGTTCTCGGTGCTCATGAGGTAGGGGCCCGCCTCCGCGCTCTCGGCCAGGATGCGGAGGGCCTTGCAGCCCACCACATCCTCCCGGCAGATGCCGGTATGGCGGCTGTGGGGGGCGTAGAACACCTCATCGAAGCCGCGCACCAGCGGGTTGTTGGGCCGGGTGACCTGATGCTCGAAAATGCCGAACATCTTCTGAGGCAGGAGATATTTTCGGACGCCGTAGTGGTAGTACAGCCCCGCCTGCGCGCCCCAGCAGACATGGAGGGTGGAGTAGACGTTGGTCTCGCTGAAATCCATGATCTCGCACAGCTCCGGCCAGTAATCCACTTCCTCAAAATCCATCGTCTCCACCGGGGCCCCGGTGATGATCATGCCGTCGTAGCGGTTGTGCTTCACCTCATCAAAGGTCTTATAAAAGGCCTCCAGATGGGCGGCGGAGACATGGGTGGCCGCATGGCTGGCCGTCTGCAGCAGGGTCATGTGCACCTGCAGGGGGGTATTGGCCAGCAGCCGGGCGATCTGGGTCTCCGTGGCGATCTTGGTGGGCATGAGGTTAAGGATGAGGATCTCCAGCGGGCGGATGTGCTGGGCCAGCGCCCGCTCCCGGTGCATGACGAAGACGTTTTCTTCGTAGAGGGCATCGTAAGCGGGGAGCGTTTTGGGGATGATGAGAGGCATAACGTCTTACTCCTTTGGAGGTTAGATCTGATCCAGCGCCTGCGCAATATCGGCGATGAGGTCCTCTGCGCTTTCGAGGCCGCAGCTCATGCGGACCAGCTCGGCGGGGACACCGGCAGCTTTCAGCTGCTCATCGGTCATCTGGCGGTGGGTGCTGGAGGCAGGGTTGAGACAGCAGGTGCGTGCGTCGGCAACATGGGTCTCAATGGCGGCCAGCTTCAGCGCTTTCATGAAGGTGCTGGCGGCTGCGCGGCCGCCGGCCAGGCCAAAGCTGACCACGCCGCAGCTGCCGTGGGGCAGGTACTTTTCGGCCAGTGCGTGGTAGGGGCTGCTTTCCAGCCCGCAGTAGTTGACATAGGCCACCTTGGGATGGCTTTCCAGGAACTTTGCCACGGCCATGCCGTTCTCGCAGTGGCGCTGCATCCGCACATGGAGGCTCTCCAGCCCCAGGTTGAGCATATAGGCGTTCATGGGAGACTGCATGGAGCCGAAATCCCGCATGAGCTGGGCCGTGGCCTTGGTGATGAAGGCCCCCTCCTTGCCAAAGCGCTGGGCGTAGGTGATGCCGTGGTAACTGTCGTCCGGGGTGCACAGGCCGGGGAACTTCTCGGCATGGGCCATCCAGTCGAACTTGCCGCCGTCCACGATGGCACCGCCCAGCACGGCCCCGTGGCCGTCCATGTACTTGGTGGTGGAGTGGGTGACGATGTCGGCCCCCCACTCAAAGGGGCGGCAGTTGACAGGGGTGGGGAAGGTGTTATCCACAACGAGGGGCACGCCGTGGGCGTGGGCGGCCCTGGCAAACTTCTCGATGTCCAGCACCGTCAGGGCGGGGTTTGCGATGGTCTCGCCGAACACGACTTTGGTGTTGGGCCGGAAGGCAGCGTTCAGCTCCTCCTCGGTGCACAGGGGGTCCACAAAGGTGGCAGTGATCCCCATCTTCTTCATGGTGACGGAGATGAGGTTGAAAGTTCCGCCGTAGATGGTGCTGGAGGCCACGATGTGGTCGCCTGCCTCGCAGAGGTTGAACAGGGCGAAGAAGTTGGCGGCCTGACCGCTGCTGGTCAGCATGGCAGCCGTGCCGCCCTCCAGCTCGCAGATCTTCTTGGCGACAAGGTCGCAGGTGGGGTTCTGGAGCCGGGAGTAGAAGTAGCCCTCGGCTTCCAGGTCGAACAGCTTGCCCATATCCTCGCTGGTGGCGTACTTGAAGGTGGTGGACTGGATGATGGGGATCTGGCGGGGTTCGCCATTGCCGGGCGTATAGCCGCCCTGCACACAGATGGTATCGCGGTTCATTGCAACATACTCCTTTACTTGGTAATTCCGTATAGCACAATTCCCCGCAGGAGGGGCTGCCTCCGGCGGGGAATTGAAACGTTGAATTTTACTTCCCGTCCGGGGCGAAATGAGGAGAGAACTCCTTCCGTCAAAGCCTTTCGGCTTTGCCACCTCCCTCAAAGAGGGAGGCTTTAAGGCTCC
>RKCM01000096.1 GCA_014858325.1 Oscillospiraceae bacterium
AATTATCAGTTGCTCGCAGCCTGAGTGCTGCGCGTTCCGCCCACTCTTGTGTCGTGTGGGGCCGGGGCGTCCTTTAGACACAGCACCTGAACGGACCTAAGCTTTGCGGACCGGCAGGAACTCATGAAGCTACCAATGCGCTAGCCTGACGATCGGCGTGACGCGGCGGGAATGTTGTAGATCGCCTGCACCCGGAGACACCTACGCTGAACTCCTTTCGGACATGGGTTCGACTCCCATCGCCTCCACCACAAGACCACTACACGAATTTCGTGCGGTGGTCTTTCTTTTCTTATATTGTTTTTGCCCGCACCTCAAATCTTAACCCCATCCTAAGATTTCCTAAGAAATTCCCCTCTCGCTTTCCGGGGGAGATGCTGGTATACTTACTCTGAGAACGGATCGAGAGTATGACAAGCAGGAGGAAGCTATGGCGGCACAGACGATATTGATCGCGGAGGACGACCCCGACATCCGGGACGGCGTGCGCATTTTACTGGCAGGGGAGGGCTACCGCATTCTGGAAGCGGAAAACGGGCCCCGGGCGCTGGAGATCTTTACGCCGGAGGTGGACCTTGTGGTTCTGGACATTATGATGCCCGGCATGAGCGGGCTGCGGGTGTGCGAGGAGCTGCGGAAGATCTCCACGGTCCCCATCCTGTTTTTGACGGCAAAATCACAGGAGTCGGATAAGCTTTTGGGCCTGACGGCGGGGGGCGACGACTATCTGCCCAAGCCCTTTTCGTTTGCGGAGCTCAGCGCCCGGGTAAAGGCGCTGCTGCGGCGGTACTGCGTTTACCGGGGAAAAGGGCAGGAAACCCAGCCGGAAAACCAGATGCTTGCCCGCCACGGGGTGCGTTTGGCGCTGGACTGCAACCGGGTATGGGTAGACGAACGGGAGATCGACCTGACTGATACCGAATATAAGATTTTGCGGATGCTGATGCGCAACCCCGAGCGCATCTACTCGGTGGAAGCCATCTACGAGACGGTATGGGGCGAGCCGTATTACTACACTTCCAACGGGACGGTGATGGTGCATATCCGCAACCTGCGGATGAAGATTGAGGCCGACCCCCAGAGCCCCAAGCGGGTGTGCACTGTGTGGGGCAAGGGGTATCGGTTCGTGAGCGAGGAGCAGAGCCATGAGTGAACGTCGGCACAGTCTCATTGCGCAGCTCATCCGGCGGCTGCTGGCGGCGGGCGTGGGCTGCGTCGTGCTGTATATTGTGCTCCAATCGGCAGCGCGGGCGGGGCTCCTTTATTATAGTCAGCACTCTGACATTCAGGAACGCTCCATCGTGCGGGAGGTGGAGCGGCTTCAGCGATACGTCACGGCACAGCAGCTCTCCGCCAAGGACACCCGTGCCATCGATGAGTGGGTGGGGCAGCAGGGCTTTGTGCTGCTGAACGTCTACCGTGGGCAGCAGATGCTCTACTCCAACTTTGCGTTCAGCGTGGATGCAGGCCCCGACGAAGCGCAGAAGCCCCGTGAAAGCTGGCAGGTGCGCCACGCGGTGCAGTTTGCAGACGGCCCGGCGGAGGTGCAGCTGTTCTGCAATGTGGTGTTCAACTGGTGGATGATCCTCGGCAAGCTGCTCATCGTGTTCTGTGTGGGGGTGTTCTTGCTGGTGTTCTGGCAGGGGTGCCGCCGCATCGTCGATTACATCGTCCTGCTCAGCGAGGAGATCCAGGCCATGGAGGGCGGCGATCTCAACCACCCCATTACCATCCGGGGCGGCGACGAGCTGACCACGCTGGCGTCCTGCCTGGACTCCATGCGGGTGACGCTGCGCCAGCAGCAGCAGCAGGAGGCGGAAGCCTCCGCCAAGGTGCGGAACCTCATCACCGAGATGTCCCACGACCTGCGCACCCCGCTGACGACGCTGCTGCTGTATACCGAGATCGTCCGGGGCGGGCGGTATCAGGGCCGGGAGCAGCTGCACGATTATCTGAGCAAGATCGACGCAAAGGCCCGGCAGATCAAGCAGCTTTCCGATAACCTGTTCGAGTATGCCCTCGTCACCCGGGACACGGTGGTGGAGCTGGACCCGCCTGCCTGTTTTTCGCAGATCTTTGAGGAGCCGCTGGCCGAGCTGGTGGATACGCTGCAGCAGCGGGGTTTTGCCTGCGCGCTGGACCTTGGCGAGGAAGACCTGCTGCTGCGGGTCAAGGGGCAGTACATCCGGCGAATTTTGGACAACATCTCCTCCAACATCCTCAAATATGCCGACCCGGCGCAGGATATCGAAGTGCGCTTCGTCCGGGAAGAGGGCCGGGCAGGCCTCCGCTTTGCCAACGGCGTGGTGGAAAACCTCCATCCCGAGGAGAGCACCCGGGTGGGCCTGACCAGCATCGAGACCATGATGGAGAAGATGAACGCCGAAATGCGTGTCGAGCAGGGGGGCGGCCGGTTTGGCATCACCCTGCTGTTCCCTTTGGCATAACGCGACCCCAAAGCGGCGGAAACGCCGCTTTTTTGCTGCCCGGCAGGAGGAACGGGGACCGAATTTCATAAACTCTTCACTCTTCTTAAGCCAAATTTAAGAAAATCCTCGGAGATTTCTGAAGAAAAACCTGCTATAATTTCGTTGTATCATGCAGAGGGGCATTTTGGAAGCCCCATCCCCCCGAAAAAAGCCCAGGAGGCCAATGTTTATGCTATTTGGAAAAAAGCCTGCGGAGGAACGCTCCCCGCAAGAACTGGAAATCGCGCTGCAGGAGGCGGAAATGCCGCAAAAGGGCCTGAAGCCCTTCCTGCGCAAAAATGGGAAGAAGCTGGTGGCCGTTCTGGTCGTACTGGTCCTCCTCATCGCCCTCTTTGCCCCCAAGGGAAAGAAAAAGGCTGTGAGCGCGGAGACCCAGTACACCACCGTCAGCCCCGAAAACCGGGACATCACCAACGTGTACAGCGCATCGGGCACCCTGAGCGCTGCCAACGCCTACACCGTCAAGCCACTGGTCAAGGGCGAGGTGCTCACCGCAGATTTTGAGGTGGGCGATACGGTGGAAAAGGGCGACGTGCTCTACACCATCGACAGCTCCGATGTCATCAGCGGGGTGGAAAAGGCCGCGCTGAACCTCAACCAGGCCCAGCGCAGCTACGACGATGCGGTGGACGCCCAGTACATCCGCACCGACATCGGCGGCACCGTGGCTTCCTTCAAGGTCCGGGTGGGCGACGTCGTCACCGCCGGGCAGGAGGTGGCCGCCATCCGGGACGACACCACCCTGCTGCTGTCTTTGGAGTTCCCCGCCGCCGACGCCGCCAACTTCACCGTGGGCCAAGGTGCCGAGGTGCTGCTGGACAGCACCTTTGAGGCCATCGGCGGCACCGTGCAGTCGGTTTCCGGCGCCGATACGCTCAGCAGCGGCAACCTGCTGGTGCGCACCGTGACCATCGCCGTGAAAAACACCGGCAACCTCACCGCCGCCCAGGCCGCCACCGCCACCATCAACGGCGTCAGCGCCCTATCCTCCGCCCGGTTCAGCTACCAGCGGGAGCAGACCGTCACCGCCCAGCAGAACGGCACCGTCTCCGCCCTGTGCGTGAAAGAGGGGGCTCAGGTGAGCGCCGATACAGCCCTCATCCAGCTGTCCGGCGACAACCTGACCAAGCAGGTGCAGAACGCCTCCGACAGCCTGCGCAGCGCCGAGCTCTCGGTGGAGGATACCCAGAAGCAGGTGGACGATTACACCATCACTGCCCCCATCTCCGGCACCATCATCTCCAAGGACGTCAAGGTGGGGGATACCGTGGGCACCAGTGCCTCCTCTGTGGAGACCATGTGCGTCATCTACGACATGAGCTATCTGGAAATGACCCTGAACGTGGATGAGCTGGAGATCCTTTCCATCAAGGAGGGACAGGAGGCGACCATCACCGCCGACGCCATCCCGAACCAGACCTTCCGGGGCGTGGTGACCAGTGTTTCCAAATCCGGCACCACCACCGGCGGCACCACCACCTACCCCGTCACCATCCGCATCGACGAGATGGGAGACCTGCTGCCCGGCATGAACGCCACGGCAGAGATCGTGACGGAGAGCGCAGAGGATACCCTGTCGGTGCCCAACGAGGCCATCGTGCGGGGCAACTATGTCCTTGTGACGAAGGATTCCCCCTCCGCAGCCAACGCCGATGACAGCATGACCGCCCCCGAGGGCTATGTTTACGTCAAGGTGACCACCGGCGTCAGCGATGACGACTACATCGCCGTGACCAGCGGCCTGCAGGCAGGGGATACCGTGGCCTACAACTCCGCCCTCAACGTCTCCGGCTCCTCCGGGGAGATGCAGTTCGTGGTGGACGGCGGCGATATGGGCGGTGCGCCCGCCGGAGGCGGCCCCGGCGGCGGAGGCCCGGGAGGTGGCTTCTGATGAGCGCACTCATTGAGTTTGACAACGTCTGCAAATATTACAAAATGGGCGATACCACGGTAAAAGCCGCCGACCACATCAGCATGAGCATCCAGAAAGGCGAGTTTGTGGCCATCGTGGGCCAGTCCGGCTCGGGCAAATCCACCTGCATGAACATCATCGGCTGTCTGGATGTGCCCACAGCGGGCACTTACCGGCTCAACGGCCGGGACGTGGGCAGGATGAACCGGGATGAACTGGCAGCGATCCGCAACGAGATGCTGGGCTTCATCTTCCAGCAGTACAACCTGCTGCCCAAGCTGAGCTTGCTGGAAAATGTGGAAGTACCCCTCGTTTATGCGGGGGTCTCCCGCGGCGAGCGCCGCCGCCGGGCTACTGCCGCGTTGCAGCAGGTGGGGCTGGGCGATAAGCTCAAGAACAAGCCCAACCAGCTTTCCGGCGGCCAGCAGCAGCGCGTTTCCATCGCCCGGGCTCTGGCGGGCAAACCGGCGGTCATTCTGGCCGACGAGCCCACCGGCGCACTGGACAGCCACACCGGCCGCGAGGTGCTGGGGATGCTGCAGCAGCTGCACCGGCAGGGGAACACCGTGGTGCTCATCACCCACGACAACTCCATCGCCGTGCAGGCCCAGCGCATCATCCGGCTGGAAGACGGCCGCGTCGTTTACGACGGCGACGCCCACGCCCCCGAGGCAGTGGTGCAGCCCAATCTCGTCATTCCTGAGCCAGTGAAAGAGCCGCAGGCGGCGGAACAGGAGGGCGGCGTATGATCTACGAGACCTTCCGGGAAGCCTTCCAAAACATCTGGGGCAACAAGTTCCGCACCTTCCTTACCATGCTGGGCATCATCATCGGCGTGATGGCCGTCATGGTCATCGTGGGCCTGGGCAACGGCATGACCACCAGCATTCAGGATGAGTTTGCCGATATGGGCACCAACACCCTCAGTGTGCAGATCATGGGCTACGGAGCCCGCTCGGTGAAGATCGACGATTTTTACGCCATCGTGGAGGCCCACCCCGATATCTTCAGCGCCGTGTCGCCCACGTCCAGCCTGAGCGGCAGCGTAAAGGTGGGCACCGAGACCGACGCCTACAGCAACACCTCCGTCAAGGGCGTCAGCGAGGCGTATCTGGATATGGCGGGCGATCGGCTGGCCACAGGCCGTGCACTGAACTACGTGGATATGGCCGATAACAAAAAGGTCTGTCTGGTGGGCGATTACATCAGCCGGGTGGGCTACGGCGGCAATGCCGTCGGCCAGAGCATCAAGATCGGCAGCGAGAAGTACACCATCGTGGGCGTGTTGGAAGCCAAGATCGACGACCCCTCCGATCAGGAGGGCAGCAGCGATGACTGCATTTTTGTGCCCTACACCACAGCCATGCGGGTCTCCAATGTCAGCACTGCCAGCTCCTATGGCGTCTACGTTGCCAACGACGCCGACCTCGCGCTAGGCAAGGCCATCATTGAAAACGGCCTGCAGGAGCTGCTCCACTCCGACAGCGGCTACATGGTCGTCAGCCTGAGTGAGATGCTGGATATGATGACCTCCATGGTCAACATGGTGGTCACGGTGCTGACGGCCATTGCGGCCATCTCGCTGCTGGTGGGCGGCATCGGCATCATGAACATCATGATGGTCTCCGTCACCGAGCGCACCCGCGAGATCGGCATCCGCAAGGCGCTGGGCGCCAAGGAGCGGGTGATCCTGGCCCTCTTTGTGGTGGAAGCCGGCGTCACCTCCGCCCTCGGCGGCATCATCGGCATCGGGCTGGGCTACCTCGTCTCGGCCATTGCCACCAGGGTGCTGGCGGTGCTCATCACGGATATGACCCTGACGGTCACCCCCACGCTGAGTTCCATCGCCGTGGCCTTCGGCATCTCGGTGGGCATCGGTGTGCTGTTCGGCTACCTGCCCGCCAAGCGGGCCGCCCGCCTCAACCCGATCGAAGCATTGCGATACGATTAAAAACCTCTCAGCTGCGCCGTCGGCCGTAGGCCGAGCGGCTCGCAGCTCCCCTGATAGGGGAGCCAAGTATTAAGGAGTGTACCATGAAAAAACGTATTCTTGCGCTGCTGTTGGCCCTGTGCATCGCCTGCTCTTTGCTGGTGGTGCCGGCCACGGCTGCCAGCTCCAACACCGCCGTCCAGACGGCGGTTACATTGGGCGGCCTGACCTCCGACCAGACGGCGAACCTTGCCGCCCCGCTCACCCGCGGCCAGCTGGCCCGGCTGCTGACGGCTTTCTCCGCCTACCGTGAGAGCGCCAAGACCCAAGGCTCCACCGGCACCCTCTTCTCCGACGTGGACGGGTCCTCCCCCTGGGCCCCCTACGTCCGGGTGGCGGTGCAGCAGGGCTGGATCAGCGGCTACACCGACGGCAGTTTCCGCCCCGACAACGGCGTGACGCTGGAAGAAGCCTGCACCGCTATCCTGAAGCTGCTGGGCTACGACGTCACCACCCTGAGCGGCACCTTCCCCGCCGCCCAGCTCAATAAGGCCAGCGAGATCGGCCTGCGGGACACTGTGGCGGCCCAGCAGGGCCAGGGCCTGACGCTGGAGGACGGTGCGCTGCTGCTTGCCAACGCCCTCACCGCCAAGACCGCCGACGGCAATGTCTACGCCACGACGCTGGGCTTTACGGTCAATAATGGCGTGGTGGACATCTCGTCCATCCTGCTTTCCAATGTCAAGGGCCCCTTTGTGGCCGGGCTGACGACGGAGCTGCCCTTTACCCCCACGGCGGTGTACCGCAACGACACCGTCACCGACGATGCGACCCTCTCGGCTTACGACGTCTACTATTACAATGAGACAGCCCAGACGTTGTGGATCTACACCCGCAAGGCGGCCGGCCGCATCACGGCGGTTTCCCCCTCGGCCAATGCGCCCACCTCCGTGACCATCGCGGGCACGGAGTACACCATCGCGTCTTCTTCCGTGGCCGCACAGCTTTCCGCCCTCAACGGCGGCGGCGTGGGGCAGGTGGTCACCCTGCTGCTGGGCATGAACGATCAGGCTGTCTCCGTTTTGACGGGTGACGCAGCGGATCAGGTCTTCTACGGCGTGGTGCAGACCACCACCCGCAGCCTCATTGAAAACAGCGGCCCCGATGTGCAGCAGACCGTCTCCGTGGCCTGCACCGATGGCGTGACCCGCGCCGTGAACGTGGACAAAAAGTTCAACTACCCCGCCGGAAAGCTGGTGGAGATCACCGTCAATGCGGACGGCGAGGGCATCCAGTCGCTGGAAAATAAGACCACCAGCGGAACCATCAATGCCGAGGCCACCGCCCTGGGCGGCACCGCCTTTGCCAAGAATGTGGAGATCCTGGATACCACGTCGGAGGGTTTGGCTGGGGCAGTTCGCCCCAGCCGCCTATCGGGGGTCACTTTAAGCGAAACGGACATCAAATACTACACCACCAATGAGAACGGCGAGATCGACCGCCTCATCCTCAGCGATGTGACGGGCGATTTGTGGGAGTATGCGGCGCTGGACGGCATCAAGGCCGCCACCGATTACGCAGGCAGCAAGATCGACGAAAAGGTGAAGGAAAAAGTCTCGTCCTCCTCCACCGCCAGCTCCGCCCTTGCGGGCCTGACCACCACCACCGACGACGACCGGGAGGCCAAGCAGACCGCGCTGGACATCCGCAACATCCTGCTGCCCTCCACCAGCGATGTGCTGTACGGCCTTGTGGACGGCAGCATCGTCAGCACCACCTGGAACCAGCTCTCCGGCAATACCGACCAGCTGGCCTCCTATGTGCTGAAGAAGGTGGGCGACAATGTGGGCGGCGTGGCCGGAAACATCATCGATTACTTTGCTTCCGGCGCCAACTACATCTGCTACGTCAACGGCAAGCAGGTCACCTACACCACCTCGGTCAAGTACCCCGTCATCGCGGGCGGCGTGGCCATCGGCAAATCCGCCAACGGCCAGAAGGTGAATGCCATGGTGCAGCTGTCCCCCGTTGTGGTGGATAAGCTGGGCGCGGCCTGGGTGCAGAGCGGCAATACCCGCTACGAGACCGCCGACGACGTGCAGGTCTACCTGTGGAACCAGGGTACCTATTATAAGGTATCTCTCACCGACCTCAACACCGAAAACTACAAGCTCATCGGCTGGTACGACAACCAGGGCCACGCGGCAGGCAAAAAGATCCGCCTGCTGGTGGCGGTGCGCACCGACTGAGCACAAAAAAGATCGCGCATAAACAAAACAGCACGCCCTGTGAGAGCATTTCCCACAGGGCGTGCTGTTTTGCTGTTTGAAAAATCCGTTCAGATGTAATCCGAGATGTAGGGGATCTTATGGAACAGCACATCGTCCAGCCGTTCGGCGGCTTCCTCGCGGCCCTCGATGCGCTCCAGCTCGTAGAGGCGGTCGGCGGTCTTGTAGCCCAGCAGCAGGGTGGACAGAGTGCCGATGCCCATTTTCAGGCGGTACTCGGCGGGCTGGTGGACCACCCGGCACTCGCCTCCTTCAAACAGGACGGTGAAGGTACGGTTGTTCCAGGGCAGCAGGGTGTCTTCGATCTCCAGATCGATGCAGAGGGTGCCACCATCGGGGTCGCAGGGGTAATCTTCGAGAAAATCCTCCACATCAATGATGCGCCCCATGGCGTAGGGGCGGATGCTCTCCTTGATGTCGCCGTCGTCCATCTCAAAGGCGATGGGCTCGCTGAAGTAGGTGTTGCCGTGCACCTCGTCGATCATGGAGTCGTGAGCGTGGATGTACTCCCACAGGCCCTTCTGGGCCTCGCGGTTGAGATAGATCATCTCCTTGATGTGCATGATGTCGTTTTTGATGAGGTAGACCATATAGCCGCAGGGCTTGTCCTTTTTGCTGTAGTAAACAGCCACGTTGGTGTCGTCCTCATCCCAGCGCCAGTACTCCTCCCAGGCGAGGTTGTTGCGGAAAAGACACCCGTGCGTTACCGAGGCAAAATGGGAGTGCAGCTCGTGGAAATCGGAGTTGTCCCAACTCACGCGGCGGACATAGCCGGGGGCGCGCACCTTGGTGGGGATCTGCCGATCCTTGATGTTGAAGGAAATTTTGTTGGAGACGATCTCCCACCCCAGATGATGGTACAGCGGGATGGAGTAGGGGTACAGCAGCGCAAAGCTTTTGCCCTCCTCGTGCATCTGGGTCAGGCCCTGGATCATCAGCTTTTTCATGATGCCCTGCCCGGTGTATTCGGGGTAGGTGCAGACGCTGGTGACGAAGCCGACGTGGAACACCTCGTCGTAGATGTTCATCTTCAGGGGGTAGACCGCGAACTGGGAGACGAGGGTGTCCCCATCGAAACAGCCCAGCACGTCGGCGCGCTCCAGCACCGGGAACTTGGATTGCTTGATCTCGTCGTCCTTCCAGCCCGTGGCCGTCAGCTCCTCCTCCGTCACCTGAAAGGTGTAGCGGAGCAGGGCGTTGTACTGGTCTACGTCCCGGGGCTCCAGCCAGCGGGTGGTATAGTGCTCTGCGGAGTTCATGGAATGGTGCCTCTTTTCGTATTCTATGAGGGAGATGTTTTTAATCGGTGTCGTATTCAATGCCGGGCGTGCCTGCCTCGGCGGAGGTGCCGCCGCTGCCGTCCGAGGACGCGGTGCTGTCCGAGGCGGCAGGGGCTTCCGGGGTGGCGGGGACATTCGCCACGCTGGGGTCGGCGGCGATATACACCACGATGACGCTGCCCGCCTCCACCATGCTGCCCGCGTCGGCGCTGCAGCGGACCACGCAGCCCGCCGCATAGGAGCCGTCGTTGACGACCATGAAGCAGCTGGGCACAAGGCCGCGGCCTTCCAGCTCCTTCACCGCGCCCTCCTGCGTGAAGCCGATGACATTGGGCATCTCGATCATCTGGGGGCCGCGGCTGACCACCAGACTGATGGTGCCGCCCTTTTCCAGCACCTCGCCCGCAGCGGGCTCCTGCCGGATGATGCGGCCCTCGGCCACAGTGTCACTGTACTCCAGCGTGACGTAGAAGAGATAATCTCCCACATAGCTGCGATTATTCCGCACATCGGCGTCGTAATTCTTGCCCACAAAATCAGGCACAAGGTTGGCGGGCTCGGTGATGGTGGGTTCGGGTGCCACGCTCTCGGCCGGGGCAGACGAGGACTCGCCCTTTTCGGGGACATGGCTGCTGACGAACCCCCACACGGCAAGCAGCGTCAGCACTGCCAGCAGGATCAGGATCGCCGCCAGCAGGTTGCGCAGGCTGAGCAGATGGTTGTCGTCGGCGGGGTCTTTTTTAGGCTTTTCGGGCTCGGGCTGCTTCATGCTGCGGGTGAGCTCCTGGGTGTACTCCTGGGAGGAGAGGGCCCGGAACAGCTGCGGCACCGTCTGGATGCGGTCCACGGGCTTGAGCCGCAGGCCGTATTGCAGCACGTCCGAAACATAGATGGGCAGGCCGGGGTTGACCGTCCGGGCCTTGGGGTTGGAGTCTGACACCAGCCGCTGGGCGGCGGGCACGGGGCTCAGACCGCAGACCATGCGGTAGACCACGGCGGCAAGGCTGTATTCGTCGGTGTAGCGGCCCTCAAACTCGGCGGTGGAGTACTGCTCCGGGGCGGAGTAGCCCTCGTAGAGCTGCTCGTGCAGGCCGCTGCCCGCCGTCCGCAGGCCCACCGTGGCGTAGCCCGTCAGCCGAGCGCGGCCGTTGTCCAGCACCCGGATGTTCTCGGGGCAGATGCCGCGGTGCACCAGCCCCACCTGATGCATGGCCGCCACACCGTCGAAGACGGGCTGCAGCATGGCGCAGGCGGTGGTGATGTCCACGGGGCCGGGGTGGTCCTCCAGCCACTTCTGCAGGGGCCGCCCGCCGGGGTTTTCCATCACAGCGTAGACGGTGTTGTTTTCCTCAAACACATCCAGCACCGCCTCCAGACCGTTGGCGGGGGTGATGCGCTGGATGGAGCGGTACAGGTCGGCAAAATCCATCCGCGTGGTCTTGAACAGCACCTCGCTGCCGGGCTTGGGGCGGAGCAGGCAGTCGCGGCCCCGCTCTGCGGCCAGCGTCAGGGGCATATACTCCTTGAGGGTGACCCGGAAGCGGCCCAGATTCTCGACACCGCGATACAAAATGCCCTCGCCGTCGATGCTCTGCATTTCGCCCACGGTGTACCGCCCGGCCAGCACCGTGCCCGCCGGGAGGCTGCCCACCGGGTTGCGCCCCGCAAAGCTCCGCCCGCAGTGGGGGCAGACCTCGGGCAGGTCGTCCAGCTCCTGCATACAGTACGGACAGATGCGTTTCGGTTCCATGGCGGTTCCCCCTTGCGGCGATTTTGATACTTTTTATTGTAGCATATCGGGGCACGGAAAGCAATCGGGAAGCGGCGCGGACAGCAGAAACTGCGGCAGAAACCAAAAAGACCGCTTGACGAAAATGGTTCGTCAGGCGGTCTTTTTTGATTTCCCTCTATACACAGACAGCAGCAAAGGCTGCGCAAAACACTCAGCACACGGCGGAGCGGCGGGCGGGGATGGGCTCGATGATGTCGGGGCG
>RKCM01000158.1 GCA_014858325.1 Oscillospiraceae bacterium
GGTGCCGTAAACGCCCGCCTTGCTGTGCACTTCGGACAGGAAGGGGGTGAACTCCTCGATGGTCTCGGGGATGGTCCAGCCGTTGGCGTCGGCCATGGTCTTGTTGTAGTAGATGACCTGGGTGGAGTGCAGGAAGGGCAGAGCCATCTGGCTGCCCTGATACTGGCCTGCCAGCAGAAGACCTGCCGAGAAGTCGTTGATATCATAGCCCGACGCTGCAACATAGGGGTCCAGGTTTTCCAGTGCACCGCTTTCGCCATAGGCGGTGATGTATTTGGTGCTGGAAACGGTCAGGGCAGGCAGGCCCGTGCCTGCGGCGTTAGCAGCTGCCATGGCCTCGTTGGCTTCAGAGTAGGTGCCGATGTACTGGGCCTCCACGGTGATGAGGTCCTGCGATTTGTTGAAGCGGTCCACGATATCCGTGACCAATTCATCGTACTGCGTTTCCAGTGAGTGCCACCAGGTGATGGTGATGGGTTCGGTCACTTCGTACTTGCTGGGGTCGGCTGCCTCGGAAGCAGCGGCGCTGGAAGCGGGTGCGCTGGAAGCAGCGGTGCTTGCCTTGCCGGTGGAGCCGCCGCCGGAGCAGGCGGTGAGAGCCGTTGCGGCTGCGAGGGTACCAGTGGCCATCAGGAAGCTGCGGCGCGAGATCTTTTTCATGGTGAGACCTTCTTTCTTGATTCATTTTTTAACGCTCCAGCACCAAACGGGCTGAGCGCAACTTACGGAAGCATATCAGAGGGTCTGCAGCCGCTGCCCCATCTCGCCCAGCGAGGCAAAGATGGCGTCGGGCTGTACGTCGGAGGCGGGGACGTCTTCCAGGTGGGTCTCCCCCGTCAGCACCAGGATGCCCGCCGCGCCGTTCTTCACGCCGGTGGCCACGTCGGTATACAGGCGGTCGCCCACAAAGGCCACTTCGTCGGCGGCACAGCCCGTCTTATCCAGCACCATCTCCACCGTCTCGGCAAAGGGCTTGCCCAGATACCGAGGCTGTTTGCCCGTGGAAAGGCTGATGGCGGCGCAGAAGCTGCCGCAGTCCGGGATAAAGCCCGTCTCGGTGGGGCAGTTGATGTCCAGGTGGGTGGCCAGGAACAGCGCCCCCTCCCGGATGAAGGTGCAGGCGTTGGAGAGTTTTTCGTAGGTGAGGGTGGTGTCAAAGCCGACCACCACGATGTCCGGCTTCTCCGTCACCAGCCGGATGCCCGCCTCGGCAAAGCTTTCCACCAGCGGGGGCGTGCCCACGAGGTAGACGGTCTTGTCCGGGTAATGGGTCTGCAGATAGCGGATGGTCACATCCCCGCTGGTCATGATCTGGTCCCGGGTGATGGGGCAGCCCATCCCGGCCAGCTTTGCCATGTAATCCCGGGGGGAGCGGGAGGAGTTGTTGGTGAAGAACAGGTAGTCCTTCCCCGCCGCTTTCACGGCCCGGAGGAACTCCGCCGCACCGGGCAATATCTGATTGCCCAGATAAAATGTGCCGTCCATATCCAGCACAAAGAGCTTTGTTTTTGCCAAAATGGCATCGTTTTTTGTCATATTGGTTCCTCCTCACAATGGAGCTCACTCGTTGACTTCCAGCACCCAGGGCAGCTTTTCCAGCTCGCCGATGATGGTCAACTGGTCGGTATTCTTGCCGGGCTTGATCTTCATCTCCACCCGGAGGATGTCGTTTTTCTTCTGGGTCACGCTCAGGTCAAGGAGCTCCGCGCCCAGATTTTGAATTTGCTGCACCGTCTGGCTCACGTTGCCACTCCGCCCGTCGATGCGCAGGTCCAGCATCATCAGCCCGCCGCCGGTGATGTGGTCGTTGTGGAGCAGGCTCTGGGCAATGATGATGATGGCGGTGCCTGCAATGGCGATGACGTACTGGCCCGCTCCCATGGCCATGCCGATGCCGGAGGTGGCCCAGATGCCCGCCGAGGTGGTCAGGCCCGTGATGCTGCGGTTGCGCACAAAGATGATGCCCGCACCGAGGAAGCTGACGCCCGAGACAATGTTGGCCGCCACGCGGGAAGCGTCCACCTTGAAGAACTCCGCGTAGCCTGCGATATCAAAGAAGCCGTATTTGGAGACGATCATCATCAGGGCCGACGCCATGCAGACGATGAGGTGGGTGCGCATCCCCGCATCCTTGAGGCGGTTGGTGCGCTCGATGCCGATGGCGAAGCCGCAGACGGAAGCCAGCAGCAGCCGCACCACGCAGATCATCTGAAATTCAAACGAGTTCAGGTCGAAAGCGGCGGCGTTCATGGTATTTCTCCTTCTTTCAGCAGGTGTGCAGCGTATTCTGTGCCCGCCCGCCGAACAAAACCGCAAAAGAAAAAGCAGCGCGTGCAGCCCTTGCAGGGAAACCCGTCCCGGCTCCCCTGTTGGCGGCTGACGCCTCTGCTCGTTACTCTTTCAAGGCTTTTCCGTCGCATGATGGTTTTGATGCAGCGCGCACTGGGCGCAGACCGAATCAATGTATCGAAAGCCTAGCATAGCGATGCATCATTTGTCAAGGGAGCTGCATCAAGAATACAAGGATTTGTAAAAAGCGACGGTTTCCCCGGAGCAAAACCGGGCAAGTTGCCAGCTTTTCTCCGATTTTACCGAAATCTTTTCAAAAAAAGATTGCAATTCTTTGGCAAAACCATCATAATAGCTCTAAATCACAAGCACCTCTCCGGGCCAGCCGGAGGAGCGTTCGGAAAAAGAGAGGACACCAATACCCATGAAGCAAGAACTGATGGACGCCATTCAGGAGACGCCGGTGATCGCCGCCATCAAGGACGACGGCGGGCTGGAGGAAGCCCTGCACAACGAGAACATCCGGGTGGTCTTTATCCTATATGGCGATATCTGCAATATCTCCACACTGGTGCAGCGCATCCACGCGGCGGGCAAATTTGCCATCGTCCACGTAGACCTCATCGCGGGCCTTGCCAGCAAGGAGATCGCCGTGGATTTCATCCGCAATATGACGGAGGCCGACGGCATCATCTCCACCCGCCAATCCTTCATCCGCCGGGCCAAGGAGCTGGGGCTGGCCGCCATCCTGCGGGTCTTCCTGCTGGACTCCATCTCGCTGGAAAGCCTGTGGAAGATGCCCGCCAACCTCCCGGATTGTCTGGACATCCTGCCCGGCACCATGCCCAAAATTTTGCGCCGGGTCTGCACCGATGCCAAGGTCCCGGTGCTGACGGGCGGCCTCATCGCCGATAAAGAGGATGTGATGGCCGCGCTGGAGGCGGGCGCCACCGCCATCTCCACCACCAACCAGAAGGTGTGGAACATGTAAGGCACACGTTCTGCATTCTGTGCAAAAGCGGCGGCTGCTTTTTGTGGGTTTCACCAAAAAGCACAAAGCCCCTTGCTTTTTCCCCCGGGACGGGGTAATATAGACACAACAAGTGTTGTTTGTTTCAAAGAGTTATGAGCGAAACGAACAAGGGCAGTTGCCTTTGTTTTGGTTCGCTCTTTTTTTGTGCAAACGGCAAAAGCCCGGCTCCCTTGGGCCAAGGCGGAACTGACAGGAGGAAAAAGAGTCATGTATGATGTAGCTATCATCGGCTGCGGCGTCATTGGTGCCGCTGCAGCGTACGCATTGTCGCGCTACGACAACAAGGTCGTCATTCTGGAGGCCGAGAACGATGTGGCCGACTGCACCACCAAAGCCAACAGCGCCATTCTCCATGCGGGCTACGACCCCGCTCCCGGCACCAAGATGGCCCGCCTGAATGTGCGGGGCGTGGCGCTGGCCAAAGAGATCTGCGCAAAGCTGGACGTGCCCTATAAGCAGTGCGGCTCCCTCGTGCTGGCACTGGCTGAAAGCGAGCTGCCTCACCTGCAGCACCTGTATGAGAACGGCGTGGCCAACGGCGTGCCCGGCCTGAAGATCCTCTCCAAGGAGGAGACGCTGGCCATGGAGCCCAACCTCTCCGCAAACGTCTGCGGTGCCCTGTGGGCCCCCAGCGCCGCCATCGTCAGCCCCTGGGAGTACGCCCTGG
Source organism: Oscillospiraceae bacterium (assembly GCA_014858325.1). Lineage (GTDB taxonomy): Bacteria > Bacillota > Clostridia > Oscillospirales > Ruminococcaceae > Faecalibacterium. The sequence continues at coordinate 3,990 of RKCM01000158.1, forward strand.
CCATGACGGAAGTGGCCGTGCGCAACGGCGTGGAGCTGCGCCGCAGCTGCAAGGTGGAAAACGCCGAGAAGATCGAGGGCGGCTACCGCCTCACCGTGCCCGGCGGCACCGTGGAGACCCGCTGCGTCATCAACGCCGCCGGCATCTGGGCCGAGGCTGTCCACGATATGATGGACCCCGCCGATTTCCACATCACCCCCACCCGTGGCGAGTACTACCTGCTGGATAAGAGCGAGGGCACCCGGGTGAGCCACGTCATCTTCCAGTGCCCCAACGAGCTGGGCAAGGGCGTGCTGGTCTCCCCCACCGTCCACGGCAACCTGATCGTGGGCCCCGACGCCGTACCCGTGAACGGCGATGATACTTCCTGCACCAGCAAGGGGCTGGAGTTCGTCAAGGCCACGGCCCAGCGCAGCGTGCCCAGCATCAACTTCGGCGAGTCCATCCGCAACTTTGCGGGCGTGCGCGCCAACCTGGATGTGGACGATTTCATCATCGGCGAGGACGCCAAGGCCCCCGGCTGGATCGATCTGGCCGGTATGAAGAGCCCCGGCCTCTCCGCCGCCCCTGCTGTGGCCGAGGAGGCTGTGGCCATCCTGAAGGAGCGGGGCGTGCTGGGGGCTGAAAAGGCCGACTACAAGGACGGCCGCCGCCACATCCGCTTCAAGGAGCTGTCCGCCGAGGAAAAGGCCGCTCTGGTCAAGGAGCAGCCCGCCTACGGCCGGGTCATCTGCCGCTGCGAGACCATCACCGAGGGTGAGATCCTGGCAGCGCTCCACAGCGAGGTGCCCGCCACCACCATCGACGGCGTCAAGCGCCGGGCCGGTGCCGGTATGGGCCGGTGCCAGGGCGGCTTCTGCGGCCCCCGCGTGCTGGAGCTCATCAGCCGGGAGCTGGGCATGAGCCCGCTGGACATCCTGCAGGATAAGAACGGTTCCAACGTTCTGGTAAGCGAAACGAAGGTAGGAGGAAAGAGCAATGGTTGATTTGGTCATTATCGGCGGCGGCCCTGCGGGCCTTGCGGCTGCCTGCAAGGCATGGGAGAGCGGCCTGCGGGACATCCTGATCCTGGAGCGCGACAAAGAGCTGGGCGGCATCCTGAACCAGTGCATCCACAACGGCTTCGGTCTGCACCGCTTTGGCGAGCAGCTCACCGGCCCCGAGTATGCGGGCCGCTTCATCGATATGCTGAAGAACACCGGCGTCAAGGTCCAGCTGGACACCATGGTGCTGGAAGTGACCCCGGATAAGAAGGTCCACTGCGTCTCCAAGGAGTACGGCTACCAGATCATCGAAGCCAAGAGCATCGTGCTGGGCATGGGCTGCCGCGAGCGCACCCGCGGTGCCATCGGCACCCCGGGCACCCGGCCTGCCGGCGTGTACACCGCCGGTGCCGCCCAGCGCTACGTGAACATGGAAGGCTACATGGTAGGCAAGAGGGTGCTGATCCTGGGCTCCGGCGACATCGGCCTCATCATGGCCCGCCGCATGACGCTGGAAGGCGCAAAAGTCCTGGCCTGCGTGGAAGTGATGCCCTACTCCGGCGGCCTGACCCGCAACATCGTCCAGTGCCTCAACGATTTCAACATTCCCCTGTACCTGTCCCACACCATCGTGGACATCCAGGGCAAGGAGCGGGTGGAGAAGGCCATCGTGGCCAAGATCGGCCCGGACCGCAAACCCATCCCCGGCACCGAGATGGAGTTCGACGTGGACACCATCCTGCTCAGCGTGGGCCTCATCCCGGAAAACGAGCTGACCAAGCAGGCCGGCATTGAGATGGACCCCCGCACCAAGGGTGCCGTGGTGTACGAGAACATGGAGACCAGCATCCCCGGCGTGTTTGCCTGCGGCAACGTGGTGCAGGTGCACGATCTGGTGGACTTCGTCTCCGGCGAGAGCGAGCTGGCCGGTGTGGCCGCCGCCAAGTATGTCCAGAACGGCCCCGTGGCGGAAGGCCGGGTGCTGAACGTGAAGCCCGGCAAGGACCTGGGCTACACCCTGCCCCAGCGCATCCGGGTGGAAGGCGTGGAGAAGAGCACCAACGTGTCCTTCCGCGTCCGCCGCATCTGCGGCAAGAGCACCATCCTCGTCAAGAGCGGCGATCAGGTCATCGCCCGCTTCAAGCGGGACCGCCTGGCCCCCGGCGAGATGGAGCACATTGCCCTGCCCAGAGTCCTGCTGGACAAGGCTCCCTGCGACGAAGTGACCATTGAGATCGAGGAGGCATGAGCCATATGAAAGAAGTAATTTGCACCTGCTGCCCTCAGGGCTGCCATCTGCAGGTGGATGAAGCCAACGATTACAAGGTAACGGGCAACGGCTGCCCCAACGGCATCGCCTACGGCAAGGAGGAGCTGACCCACCCCACCCGCATCATCACCAGCACCGTCCGGGCCGAAGGCGGCCTGCACTCCCGCTGCCCCGTCAAGACCTCTCAGCCGGTGCCCAAGGGCCAGATGGCTGAGGTGGTGGCCGCGCTGGACAGCGTGGTGCTCCACACCCCCATCCATGTGGGCGACGTGGTGCTGCACAACGTCTGCGGCACCGGGGCCGACATCGTCACCTGCCGCAACATGGATTGATCCTATGTCATCCGCTTTCTCTTCATTACCTCCATTCCCCTTGAAAACAGGAAGGGCCCGGCAGCCGCCGGGCCCTTTCTGTTTTGTGTTGCGAACGTTCAGAGAACGAAGATCGCGTGTATTTTTTGCCTCCGCTTTACTCCAGCCGGAAAGCGTACCGCAGAAAGCTTACGATCTGCTCCGTATGGGGGGCGCTTTCCGGCACAAAGAGGTAATAGGTGTGCTCCACCCGGGGGTCGGCATCGGCCCCGGTGCCCGCCACAAAGCGGCTGCCCGTCAGATCCACAGCCAGGCAGGAGGGCTTTCCCTCCGAGTCGGTGGCGGTGTAAAGCGCGCCGCCCAGCTGCTGCTGCAAGTCTGCGGGCAGGATCTCCCGCAGGTCCTTCATGGGCATGTGGTCTTTGTAATAAGCCAGCACCTCGTCGCTGGTCACAACGAAGTCCAGCTCGTGGGTCATGGTGTAGGCCACCAGCTTGCCGTTGCTGGCGGCGGTGTACTCGCTGGCCTCGCCGCCCAGGTCGATGTAGAGCGCGTCATCGAACACGATGCGCTGGCGCTTGGTCAGGTCTTGCGTGGCGGCGTAGTCCTTCTCGATCTTCTCCGCCGGGAAGAGGTTGTATTCGTCGTTGGTGAAAAAGCCCTGCAGCAGGATCTCTTTCTGGCTCTGCACCACCGCGTCCCCGATGTAGAACCCCACCGCCAGCAGCAGCAGGACCCCCGCGATCCAGAAGCGGTAGTAGTGCAAAATGTACCCGGCCCGCTGTTTCGCGTTCATGGGGCGGAGCTTTTCCGCCTCCGTCTTTTTCCAGTGGGCAAAGCGTTCTTGGATGGTCATGGTCTTCTGCCTCCCCCTCACAGCATCCCGTTCTTCTGCAGCTTTTTGCGCTGTTTGCGCTCCCGTTCTGCCTGTTCCCAGGCGGCCTGCTCTTCGGCCAGCTCGCCGGTGTACTTTTTGAAGACCGTGTTGATGAAGTAGGAGGAAGCAAAGATGGCCAGCCCCACCCAGACGAAGAAAACGCCGCTCATGTAGTAGCAGCCCACCCCCGCCAGCGCCCAGAGCAGGGCCAGCGTCAGGGTAAAGGGCAGGTTGCCCACCGCCATGATGAAGCTGTTGGAGAGCAGCTTTTTCAAGGGGAAATCAAACACCGCCAGCAGCGGCCAGATGTAAAGGGTGCAGCCCAGAAACAGCACAGCCAGGCAGAGCACCAGCGCCCCCACCAGAATGGCGGGCAGCCCGCCCACAAAGAGCAGCAGGTTCCACACGCCCACAAAGTCGGCGGCAAAAAAGGCGATGCCCGCCAGCTCCAGCAGCCACAGCAGGGTGGCTTTTTTGAAATGCTGCTGGAACGCCCCAAAATACCCCGACAGGATGCCGCCCTCGGTGTCCCGCACCTGCCGCATGGTATAGGCGTAAAACGCGGTGGTGGAGGCCCCCAGCGTCACCAGCGGGAGGCTGGTGGCCGCCCAGAGGACGCTCATGCAGGTGACATCGGCAATCTTCCCGATAAAGCTCCAAAATTTATTTTCCGGGTCAAAGATACGGCTCATGTACGGTGTAAGTCCTTTCGGTTGTTTTGGTACGGCGGCTTATGCCTTGTTTGTGCCCTCCAGGATGTTGGTGGTGATGTAATCCACCCCCATCTCCACCAGCGCCTCGCCGTCCACCGCCTCGTTGACGGTCCACACGTTGTACTCCTGGCCCAGCGCGTGCACCTTCTGCACGTTTTCCGGGGTGGCGGATTTGTAGTAGATGTCGATGCCCAAGTTGTAAGTCTCCAGCGCCTTCAGCACCTTGTCGTCCCACTCCTTGATGAGGAACTGGGCGGGCTGCTGGGGGTAACGGCGGCGCAGGTAGATGAGGTTTTTGAGGGCAAAGGAGATGAAGGTCACGTGGTCCAGATACCCGGCCTTCTCGATCATCCCGGCGATCTTGTACACGTCTGCGGCCTTGAACTGGTTCTTCAGCTCCAGCACGCAGTGCTTGCCGTACTTTTTGCAGATCTCAATATACTCCATCAGGGTGGGCATCGTCAAGTCGATGCGGCCCCGCTTGCCGTCGATGTCGGTGAGCTGCAGCTTGCGCAGGGTGTCGAAGGTGGTTTCCTCGATGACCATGGGGTCGATGCCCACCCGGGCGGTGTTGTCGTCGTGGAAGATGATGTACTGGCCGTCGGCGGTGCGGTGGACGTCCGTCTCCACCCCAAAGTAGGTGGCCCGGTTGCAGGCCGCCACAAAGGCGGAGCAGGTGTTCTCCTTCTCCAGCCCGCTCAGGCCCCGGTGGGCCACCATCTTTACCTGTTTGTTGTCGATTTTAATCGTATCCATTGCCATAACCAATGCTTCCTTTCCTGTTGTCTATACAAAAATCATTCGTGCTCGGCCCAGTCGCGGCTGCGGCCCACGGCCTTGTGCCAGCCCCGCAGCAGGCGCTGGCGCTCTTCCTCGTCCATCTTGGGCTCAAACAGCTGGTTGCAGCTCCACAGGTGGCTGATCTCCTCCCGGCTCTTCCACACCCCGGTGGCAAGGCCCGCCAGATAGGCCGCACCCAGAGCGGTGGTCTCCCGGATGGCCGGGCGCAGCACCTCTTTGTGGAGGATGTCGGACTGGAACTGCATCAGGAACTGGTCGCGGCTGGCGCCGCCGTCCACCTTGAGCGTCTTGATGGCGATGTCGGTGTCCTTCTCCATGGCGTACATCAGGTCGGCGCTCTGGTAGGCGATGGATTCCTCCGCCGCCCGGATGATGTGGTTCTGGGTGGTGCCCCGGGTGATGCCCAGAATGGCGCCCCGGGCGTACATATCCCAGTAGGGAGCGCCCAGCCCCGTAAAGGCCGGCACGATGTACACGCCGCCGTTGTCGGAGACCTTCTGGGCGTAATACTCGGAGTCGCAGCTGTCCTGGATCAGGTGCATCCCGTCCCGGATCCACTGGATCACCGCGCCGCCCACAAAGACGGAGCCCTCCAGCGCGTACTCCACCTCACCGTTGAGGCTGATGGCAATGGTAGTCACCAGGCCGTTCTTGCTCTGGTAGACCTTTTTGCCGGTGTTCATCAGCAAAAAGCAGCCGGTGCCGTAGGTGTTCTTGGCGTCGCCGGGGGCAAAGCACCCCTGGCCGAACAGCGCGGCCTGCTGGTCGCCTGCAATGCCCGCCACCGGCACCTCCACGCCCTGGATGCTGGTGTAGCCGTACACCTCGCTGGAGTCCTTCACGCTGGGCAGGATGCACCGGGGGATGTCCAGCGCTTGGAGCAGGGTGTCGTCCCAATCCAGGGTGCGGATGTTGTACAGCATGGTGCGGCTGGCGTTGGTGCGGTCGGTGACGTGGACCTTGCCGCCGGTCAGCTTCCACACCAGCCAGGTGTCCACGGTGCCAAACAGGATCTCCCCTGCCTCGGCCTTTTCCCGCACGCCGGGCACGTTGTCCAGGATCCACTTGATCTTGGTGGCCGAGAAGTAGGCGTCGGGCACAAGGCCGGTATTCTCCCGGATGTAATCGGCCATGCCGGGGGTCTTGAGCAGCTCGTCCACGATGGGCGCGGTGCGGCGGCACTGCCACACGATGGCGTTGTACACCGGGCGGCCGGTGGTCTTATCCCACAAAATGGTGGTCTCGCGCTGGTTGGTGATGCCGATGCCCGCAATGTCCCGGGGGTCCACGCCGCTCTGGGCGATGACCTCGTTCATCACGCCGTACTGGCTGGACCAGATCTCCATGGGGTTGTGCTCCACCCAGCCCTGATGGGGGTAGATCTGCTCAAACTCCCGCTGCTGCACGCAGAGGATGTTCTGCTCATTGTCAAACAGGATAGCCCGGCTGCTGGTGGTGCCCTGGTCCAAAGAGAGGATGTACTTGGTCTGGCTCATGGTGTTCTCCTTCTTCTGAAACTTCTGAAAAATACGGACAAAAAAAGAGCGTAACAAACAAAGCCTGCTGCCCTGTCTGCCGCTCTCCTGCTCTGCACAAACAATTACACGTTTGGCCTTATTGTACACTCCCCGCCGCCGAAATACAAGCGTCCTGCCGATTTTTGGAGACTGTGCACAAAGCCCCCGCCCCGCTCTTGAACACTCTGCCGAATCCCCCCTGCAACCGCAAAAACGCCCCCTGCGCCGCCCGGGCCAAAGCCAGGCAGAAACAGGGGGCAAAACGCGGTTTTAGTGGATGCAGGTGCCGCAGGGGGTGTAGCCCGCCGCCACGGCCTCGTCGTAGCTGGAGAAGAGGATCTGGTTTTTCTCCGCCGGGAGGTTGGGGCAGGAAGGCAGGTGGAACTTTTTGGAGTTCACGTTGCCGATGTACCCCTGCTGGGCGGTGCCGGAGGCTGCCGGGTCGGTGGGGTTGAGCTGGGCGTCGGTGGCCGTGTGCTCGGTGCCGACGGTGTAGTTCTGGCCGTCCGAGCCAATGGTGATGGTGCCCAGCAGGTCGGTGCGGTACACGTCCACCCCGGCGTCCCGCAGGATGCTGAGGGTCTCCTCGTGGGGGTGGCCGTACTTGTTGTTCACCCCGCAGGAGATGACGCCCATCTCAGGCAGGACGCTGTTCAAAAAGATGTAGCTGGTGGAGGTGGAGGAGCCGTGGTGGCCCACCTGCAGCACATCGGCTTTCAGGTTTGCCCCGGTGTTGACCAGATCACGCTCCGCGTCCGCCTCCATATCCCCCGTCAGCAAAAAGCTGGTGGAGCCGTAGTCCAGCCGCAGCACCAGCGAGGTATCGTTGGTGTCGCTGTACTGGGCCACGGGGCCCAGCTGGGTGACGGTGGCGCTGCCCAGCTGCCACACCGTGCCCGCCGCGGGCACCTCCACGGAGAGGCCCTGCTGCTGGGTATACTTGACAAAATCCCGGAAGCACTGGGTGTCGGCCTCCGTCACCGGGGCGTAGACGTGGTGGGCGGGGAAATAGGCCAGCGCGGCCGCCAGCCCGCCCACATGGTCCTCGTGGGCGTGGGAGCAGAAGACGTATTGCAGCTCCTCCACGCCCTGCTGCTGTAAGTAGGAGACCACCAGGCTGCCATCGTCCACGTTGCCGCCATCGTACAGCATAAACTGGCCGTCGCACTCCACCAGCACGCTGAGGGCCTGCCCCACGTCGATGAAATGCACCTGCAGGGGGGCGTTCTCGTCAAGGGTCTGCCCGGCGGAAGCGGCCGGGCTGGGAATGCCGTCGGCGCTGCCGCCATTGGGCAGACCGGGCAGGCCGGAGGCATCACAGGCCGCCAGGCCCAGCGCCAGCG
>RKCM01000120.1 GCA_014858325.1 Oscillospiraceae bacterium
CCCCCGGGCCGGCACCATCCCCGCCGAGGCCGGCGCCCACATCGCGGAAATCATCAAGATCATGCTGGATAAGAAGGCCAGCGGTACCGATCTGAAACTGTAAGAGCAGGGAGGAAAATCAATATGAAACGCGATCCGTTGCCCGCACATGTACTGGCGACTCGCATTATCCCCAACGTGGCTCCCGACATGGCGAAGGAGCTGGGCCTGACCCCTGACCAGAAGTCCCTGGCCATCGTTACTGCCGACAGCGACGATGTGACCTACACCGCCCTGGACGAGGCCACCAAGAAGGCCGACTGCAAGGTTGTCTACGCCAAGAGCTTCTACGCCGGCGCCGCCAACGCCAACACCAAGCTGGCCGGCGAGATCATCGGCATCCTGGCCGCGTGGTGCAACGCCCGCATCATGGTCAATGTCACCCAGGGCACCCTGCGCAACCTGCGCATCCAGCTCTTCACCCACATGGAGAGCCTGCCCATCTCCTACTTTGACACCCACCCCCACGGCGATATCATGTCCGTGTACACCAACGATGTGGACACCCTGCGCCAGATGCTGAGCCAGAGCATCCCTCAGCTCATTTCCAGCGCCATCACCATCGTATCCGTGCTGGTGAGCATGTGCCTGCTGGACATCCGCCTTACCGGCGTCACCCTGCTCTGCGTGGCCCTGATGCTCTGGACCACCAAAAAGATCACCGCCCAGTCCGGCAAGTATTTCATTGCCCAGCAGCGGGACCTGGGCAAGCTGAACGGCTACATTGAGGAAATGATGGAGGGCCAGAAGGTCGTCAAGGTGTTTACCCACGAGCAGAAAGCGCTGGCCGGTTTCCGCGAGGCCAACGACAAGCTGAAAGAAAGCGCCAAGCAGGCCAACCGCTTTGCCAACATCATCATGCCCGTCACCGCCCAGCTGGGCAACATCAGCTACGCCATCTGCGCCGTCGTCGGTGCCGCGCTGGCCGTGGGCCACGTGGGCGGCATCACGCTGGGCACCGTCATGGCTTTCCTTGCCCTGAACAAGAGCTTCAATATGCCCATCAGTCAGGTGTCCATGCAGGCCAACAGCGTCATCATGGCGCTGGCCGGTGCCGAGCGCATCTTCAAGATGATGGACGAGCCCAGCGAAAAGGACGAGGGCTACGTCACCCTCGTCAACGCCAAGTACGACAAAAACGATCAGCTGGTGGAGACGGCGGAGCGCACCGGCCTCTGGGCCTGGAAGCACCCCCACCACGACGGCACCACCACCTACCACAAGCTGGCGGGTGACATCACCTTCACCGATGTGGACTTCGGCTATGTGGAGGGCAAAACCGTTCTCCACGGCATCAACCTCTACGGCCGCCCGGGCCAGAAGATCGCCTTCGTCGGCTCCACGGGTGCCGGCAAGACCACCATCACCAACCTCATCAACCGCTTTTACGACATTCAGGAGGGCAAGATCCGCTACGACGGCATCAACATCCAGAAGATCAAAAAAGCCGACCTCCGCCGCTCGCTGGGCATCGTGCTGCAGGACACCCACCTGTTCACCGGCACCGTGATGGAGAACATCCGCTACGGCCGTCTGGACGCTTCCGACGAGGAGTGCATCGCCGCTGCCCGGCTCGCCAACGCCGACGGCTTCATCCGGCGCCTGCCCGACGGCTACAACACCATGCTGACGGGCGACGGCGCCAACCTCTCGCAGGGCCAGCGCCAGCTGCTGGCCATTGCCCGGGCCGCTGTGGCGGACCCCCCGGTGCTGATTCTGGACGAAGCCACCTCCTCCATCGACACCCGCACCGAGGCGCTGGTGCAGCGGGGCATGGACGGCCTGATGTATGGCCGCACCAGCTTCGTCATCGCCCACCGCCTTTCCACCGTCCGCAATGCGGACTGCATCGTGGTGCTGGAGCAGGGCCGCATCATCGAGCGCGGCAGCCACGACGAGCTGATTGCCAAGAAGGGCAAGTATTACCAGCTCTACACCGGCAACCTGGCCGAAGAATAAATACAGGCAGTGCAAAAGCCGAGGTTCTCAACAGAGAGCCTCGGCTTTTTGCTTTTATAACAGATTCAATTTTCGGGCGGCCTCGATGGCCTCAGTCTTGTTGTTGACGCCCAGCTTGCGGTACGCCTGCTCCGACTGGTACTTGACGCTGCGCTCGCTGAGGCCCAGTTTCTGGGCGATCTCGCCCCGGGTCAGGCCCTTGGACTGCAGCCGCAGCACCGAGAGGCTCTTATCCGTGAGCTCCACCGCACTCGGGGGAAGCGGGTCGTGGACGGCAAGGTACTCGGGGTAGAGCCTTGCCATTTTGGTCGTCTTCTGCACCACCCGGGTCCAGAACTCCTTCGATACGCCTTCCGGGCGGCCCAGCTCCTTGAGCAGGGGCAGCAGCGCCGCGCCCTCCCGGCTGAACAGCCGGACGAACTCGTACTCCTGTGCCCGGCGGAGCGCATCGGTGAGCTGCGCCCGCCAGGCCTCGTCGCCGATGCGGCGGCGGACGATGGCCCCGAGGACGTTGGATTCCATCTGCAGCCAAGGGCGGTTTTCCATGTTGGCGTAGCTGTGCAGGCGGGCCAGCAGCTGCGCGGCCCTGTCGTACCGCTGCTGGGCCACGTAGACCCGGATGCGGGTGTTGTAGCGGTATCGCTCCAGCACGTTGAAGCGCACTTCCTCGGGGGGTTCCCGCTTCATCCAGAGGGTGGCGTCCTCCACCCGCCCGGCCCAGAGCAGCATCCGGCACTGCATGGCATGGATGTTCTGCACGATGCGCCGCGCCCCCCGCTGGCGGGCTTTTTCCTCGATCTCCTGCAGGGTCTTGCGGCAGTCGGCCAGGTGGCCGGTCAGCAGATAATACCGGGCCAGCAGCGCCGCGCCCACATACTGCAGCTCAAATTTGCCGCCGTCAAGGTTTTCCATCAAACCCCGGTTGATGAGCTCCAGCACCTGATAGTCGTCGTCGCCTTTTTCCAGGCGGCTCTCGGCCAGCCCCAGCGTTACCAGCCCCTTGGCATAGGGGCCCAGTACGGCCCCGGCGTGCTTTTCCAGCCGCGCGGCCACCGCGGTGTCCTCCCGCGTCCAGTCGCAGAAATCCTTGCTGCCGTTGATGAGGGACGGCTGGCCGCTGGTGACGGAAAAGGCAGGCAGCTCCAGCTGGTCCCGGGCGATCTTTTCTTCCGCGTCCGCCAGCACATCCAGCAAGTCGGCGATGCCCCGGTGGGGCAGGCTGATGTCCAGATAGATCTGCCAGCTCTCGGCCCGCCGCTGCTCCTCCGGGTCGGTGTGGGTCTCCCGGTACTGCCGCAAAATGCCGTACCAACGCTCGCTCTCGGTGGCATTGAGGGCCAGCGAGTGGAGCATGCTCAGTGCGCCGATGAGGTCGGGGCTTTCCTTCACCTCGTCCTCGGGCAGCGCCAGATAGGCCGGGGCCAGCTCGTAGTAGTAGCCGCCGCCGGGGCAGCGCCGGGCGTTCTCGATGAGGAGGGCCCGCAGCCGTTCGGGGCAGCGGGCCTTCTGGTACAGGGCCAGCGCCCGGGGAAAATCCCCTTCGTCTTCGCTGATCTTGCCTGCGCGGCGGCACAGGTCGGCCTGCTGGGTGCGGTCGTAGGTCTTCTCGAGCCGCAGCTGCATACTGTGGATGACGCCGGGGCGGAGGATATACATTCCCTCCCGCATCGAGAAGAGGTTGCCCGTTTCTGCCGCCCGGCTCAGCACCTGATTGACGTCTTTGCGGCCTGTCAGCGCTTCGGCCTGCGCCAGCGTGAAGTGCTGCAGCACCGAGAGCTGCATCAGCACGGCCCGGATCTCCTCCGGCCAGTTGTCGTAGATGGCGTGGTTGAGGTACTCGTAGAACTTCCGGGTCAGCTCATCCATCAGCGCGTCGGTGTAGCTCTGCCCCCGGGACATCTCCATGGCCAGCAGCCGGGCGGCAAAGGGGTTGCCCTCCACCAGCGGCACCACCCGCTCTTCCATGAGCCGATGGGGCAGCTGGACGCCCCAGCCCAGATAAAGCTGTTTGATCTCCGCGCCGGAGAGCCAGAGGTCCTCTTCCGGGATGATGCGCAGCCTGCCCCGCACATAGGGTCTGGTCAGCCAGGTGGGCAGCGGGCAGCGGCCCGCCATCACCAGCCAGACCCCCGGGACATCCAGCAGACGCAGGACCTCCTGCTGCACATCGTCGGCCTGCGCAAGGGCCAGATCGTCGATGACAACGTTCAGCTCTCCTTCCGGGCCGGGAACGGGCAGGTTTTGCAGCTGGGCTGCCGTCAGGTCCTTGGCCGAGAACCAGAAGCTTTTTCTGCGGCGGAAAAGGCGGCGCAGAAGCTCCGTCTTCCCGTAGCCGGTGGCACCGTAGAGGTAGATGTTCTGCCGGTCTCTGCCGGCCATGCGCAGCTTGTCCCACGCTGCCTTGGGGTAAATGTAGGCGGTCGGATTCGTGAAATCGAATGGTCTGTGTTCTGTCATGGATATTGCCCCCTCGTGGAGCGTTCCTTCCTTAAATTCCCGCAAACTAAAAAATTAGACGCTTTTGCCTGCGGCTTACCGCGCAGGGCTTTGGGGGAGTTTTCCCTCCTGTCCATCGAATGGACCCATTCTATTTATTATACGCCCTCCCGGGCCGGGACGCAAATGGTTTGACCGTTTTTCGAGCCAGTTTTCACATTTTATCGGCGCAGAACGGCCTCCAGCGCGGCTTTATCCAGCCCCTCACCGATGACGATGAGCACCTGCTGGCCGCTTGCCAGCGGGCGGACCGTGAGCCCCTCGGCGGTGGCGTTCAGCTCGTACCATTGGCCCGCTTCCTCCACAAAGCCCTTCACCCGCAGCACCCGCCCGCAGCCGGAAGCCGTGAAGAGCGCCGGGATGTTGGCCTCCAGTTTTGCTTTGGGAAGATCCAGCTCCAGAAAATACGCAGAGGAAAAAGCTTCGTGCTCATCAAAGGGCAGCTTTTCGCAGCTGGCCTGCCGCATCCCACAGGAAGCAATGCGGGCAAAATCCTCCTCGGTGAGGGCGTCCCAATCCTTGGCCAGCACGTCCCCCTCCCCCAGCGTCCGGCTGCACCGGCAGTTTTGCAAAGCCGCCTTCAGGTGGGCGACGGCGGCGGCAGACCGGGCCTCCCCGGCCAGCTGGGTGCGGCTGAGCACCACCAGCCCCGCGTTGGCGCACTCGGACGCAAGGAGGTACTCCGCCTGAGGGGAAAGCGTCTGGGGCAGCAGCGCGTCCACAATGGCGATGACGCTGCCCAGCCGATACCAGCGGTCCAGCGGGTCGTCCCGCAGCACATCAAAAAACTCGTCCACATCAAAAATGCCGCTGGGCTCCACCAGCACCCGGGTAAAGCCCCGCATGGCCATGGAGATGAGCTTGGTGCGCATCCGTCGCTGATGGGTGTCGCAGTCGCACCCGCCGCTGATGGTCTCCAGCTCGGCCCCCTCGGCCAGCAGGTCCTGCACCAGCATGGCGTCCACATTCACCGCGCCGAAGTCGTTTTCGAGGATGCAGAGCTTCTCCCCCTTTGCCAGCAGATACCGGGCATACCGCCGCAGAAACGTCGTCTTGCCCGCCCCCAGAAACCCTGTGATGAGGTCTACCTGTACCATACGCTTTTCCTCCCGTTGTGTTGTCAGGGTCAGTATAGTCTAAATGAGCAGAAAAAACAACCTCTCCGTCTCGCTAACGCTCGCCAGCTCCCCTACAAAGGGGAGCCAAGTTTTGCAGATGCAAAAAATGGGCTGACCCACTGCAGGGACAGTCCATTTTGCTGCATATTCTTACAAAAACTCCACGCTGCCGTCTTCGATGTGGTACATCGCGCCGACGACGCGCAGGCCCGTTTCCTCCTCGATGTGGTGGATGCACAAGCTCTTCTCGATCTCCTGCACGCTGTGCTGCACGTTCAGGCAGCTGGCCTTGTAGGGGTCGGTCTCCTCGCCGATGGCCTTTTTGATCTCATCGGTGATGTACTTGATGTAGCCGCCGGGCTCGTGGTGGATGGCGGCATCCACCGCGCCGCAATGGGTGTGGCCCAGCACCACCACCAGCCGGCACCCCAGGTGTCCGGCGGCGTACTCGATGCTGCCCAGCTGGTGGTCGTCGATGATGTTGCCCGCCAGCCGGATGACGAACAGCTCGCCGATGCCCGCCGAGAAGATGCTCTCGGGGATGACGCGGCTGTCCGAGCAGGTGACGATGATGGCATAGGGCGATTGGCCCTTTGCCCAGCTGGCATGCCGGGCGCGGCGGGAGATATCGCCCGAGGCGCTCTCGGCGTTGAGATATTTCAGGTTGCCGGCCGCCAGCTTGTAGATGGCGTCGGCAGCGGTGCAGACGGGCGTTTGGCTCATGACTGCGGCCTCCTTTTTCCAAAAACCGCCCGGCGGTTCCAAGGCGGAATCAACCGGGCGGCGAATGGGGAACTTAGAACTGGATGACGCCCATGATCAGGCCGGCCACCAGGCAGACGATGGACACACCCCACTGCCAGCCGAAGCAGTACTTGATGTGGTCCTTGATCTCGACACCGGCCAGGCCGATGCCCAGATAGGTGGCGGGAGCCACCGGGCTGATGAAGGTGGCGCAGTTGCGGCAGACGACCATGGCAATGGCAATGTGTGCCGGGTTGACGCCGAACTGGTTGCCCACGCTGACCAGAACGGGCAGCAGGCCGTAGAAGTAGGAGTCGGTATCGAAGAGCAGAGCCAGAGGCACGCTGAGGATGCCGATGATGACAGGCAGGAACTTGCCCAGAGAAGTGGGGATGACGTTTGCCATCATGACAGCCATCTTCTCCATGATGCCGCTCTTGCTCAGCACGCCCAGGAAGACGCCTGCGCAGAGGATGGTGGAGGCCATGCTCAGGCCGGCAGAAGCGTGGCTCTTGATGATGGAGCTGTGCAGCTTTTTGCCGCGGTAGTTGACCAGGATGCCCAGAGCGCAGCCCACCATGAACACATAGTAGGAGGGGAAGATATCCATCACCAGCACGATGATGACGGCCAGAGTCAGGATGACATTGAAGACAAAGTTCTGGGGGCGAGCCAGGTCGGTGCTGCCTGCGCCCTCGTCGGAGTCGTCGTACTTGCCTGCCTCCTCAGCGGCGGCGTCGCCGAGCTTTGCGATGCGCTTTTTCTCCTGGAGGCCCCAGAAGATGGCAGTACCGATGGCCAGAACAAAGCCGACCACCTGCATGGGCATCAGCTGGAACCACAGGTCGTTGGGCTCCACCTCGATGACGCTGGCAGCGCGCATGGTGGGGCCGCCCCAGGGCATCAGGTTCATGACGCCCATGGCGGTGACGCAGATCAGCAGCAGGGTCTCACGGCGCATGTGCAGGCGCTTGTAGACGGGCAGCATGGCGGGGATGGTGATGAGGAAGGTGGAGGCGCCGCCGCCGTCCAGATGGCCGATGATGGCAATGACGCAGGTCATCAGAGCCACGCCGACGACGTTGTTGCCGACCTTTTTCATCAGGGCGCCGATGATCTTGTCGAACATGCCTGCGTCGGTCATCACACCGAAGAACAGGACGGAGAAGATGAACAGGACAGCCGTGCCGTGGACGCCCTTGACGCCCTCCTTGATGAAGCCTGCCACCTCATCCAGCGTGAACGCCTTGGTCACGACCAGGATGATGGCGGTGATGGTCGAGACGCTGACGAAAGCCAGCGAGGGGACCGTGACATTGCGCAGCAGCAGCACGATGACCGCGATCACCGTAGCAAAGCCGAGCAGAGCGAGAACCGTTTCACTCATGGGTTGTACTTCCTTTCCTTTTCCACATTTAGCGGGAAACATTCCGTGCGGGAGCTGTGTTCCGTTCCCGCTTTCGATGGTTCCAGTATAGCCGCCGAAACTTAACCCCCAAAGCGTCCTCCATTACGGTTCGTTAAGGAAATGCTTAATATGTTGTAAGAATGTGGATGTCAGGATGGATACAAGTTTTTTTATGCGTCGTGCGCCCTCCTGCACGCCCGGATCTCGTTCAGCAGCGTCGCTGCCGAGACGGGCTTGACGATGTAGCCGTCGATCATGCGGTGGCTGCGGGCCTCCACGATCTCGCGGGTGGGGGCGCTGGTCATGATGATGCGGGTGAGGGCGGGGTACTTGCCCTTGATGGACATACAGAACTCCACGCCGCTGCCGCCCGTCAGGCTCTCGTCGATGGCGAGGGCATCAAAAGGCTCGGCTTCCAGCAGCGCCCGCAGCTCCCCCCGGCGGGCGCAGGTGACGACCTCCAGCCCGAAGCGGGCGAAGTCCTTTTTGAGCAGGGCCAGCACCTTCTGGTTGTCGTCCGCCGCCAGGATGCGCAGCTTGTGCTCCACACCCCACTGCACCTGCTCCCGGGCGCGCTGCTGCTCCAGCACGGGCAGATACAGGAAGAAGGTCGTCCCTTTGCCGATGGCGCTCTCCGCCAGGATATAGCCCTTGTGGGTGCGGATGATCTGCTCGGCCAGCGCCAGCCCCAGGCCCGTGCCCTCCCCCTGCTTTTTGGTGGTGAAGAAGGGCTCGAAGATGCGGCTCAGCGTATCCTTATCCATGCCGCAGCCGGTATCGGTGACGCTGATGCAGACATAGCTCTCCCAATCGTCGGAGATCTTCTCCTCCGGCACCCGGGCGGCCAGCTCGGCCCGGGGCACCACTGCGGCCCGCAGGGTCAGGCTGCCCTGCCCTACCCCGATGGCGTGGATGCCGTTGATGCAAACGTTGAGCAGCACCTGCTGCAGCTGGGTGCTGTTGCCCAGCACATTTTCGCCGTTCAGCTCCAGTTCCCGCCGCAGCTCCACCTGCCTGGGGCAGTTGGTCTCCACCAGCTTACAGGTGTGGTCGATGAGGCTCTCCACCGGCACGGCGTCGTAGACCGTCTCCACATTCTTGCGGCTCATGGAGGAGATCTGCCGCACCACATCCTGCGCTTTCTGCGCCGCCTCGCTGATCTCCATGGCGTTGTCGTAAATTTCACTGCCCGGCTCAGCGTCCGCCATGATGAAATCGGCGTAGCCCAGGATGGGCGTCAGGAAGTTGTTGAACTCATGGGCGATGCCGCCGGTGAGGGTGCCCATCAGCTGCAGCCGCTGCCCGTGGGCCAGCGATTCCTCGCTGCGGTGCAACTCTTCCAGCGTGGAGTTCAGGGTCTTCAGGTCGCTGATCTCGGTGGCGTCCTTTTTCTGCTTCTGCTGCAGGCGGAACACCAGCACCGTGAACAGCACCAGCACCACACCGATGGCCCCGAACAGCGCTGCCAGCTTGAAAAAGCTCTCCTGCACGGGGCGGTAGAGGTCGTCGTAATCCACCACGGCGCTCACGCTCCAGAAGGTATCCCCCAGCGTCAGGTGGCGGAAAGCGCTGAGCTTGCGCACCCGGGGCAGGTCGGGGGCGGTCCACCAGTAGGAGTAATAATCCAAAATGCCGGAATCCTGCTCCAGCTGGGTCTTTAGCATATCGCTCAGGCTGCCCATGTCCAGATCTTTGCTGGCATAAAGCTTCTGCCGCCCGGGCAGGATGTCGATGCCCCACTGGGCAGGCTCCGGGTGCATGATGATGCGGTTCTCGTCGTTTTTGACCACGATGTAGCCGTTGGTGCCCACCCGGATGTCCGCTACCAGCTGCCGGTAGAGGGCGGTAGAATCCACCACCAGACAGACCGTCCGCTCCCCCACCGGCCTTTTCAGCACCAGATAGTGGGTGTCGCCGCTGTGGTACTGCCAGTAGGAGACGGTGTCGGTGCGGGTGAGCAGCACGTCGCAGCTGGCCGTAACGCCGTAGCAGCTGTAGGTGATGTTCCCCTCGCTGTCTTCGAGCCAGATATCCCGGAGCGTATCGCTGCGGGCAAGGCCCGGGCGGAGGTTGTGTTCTTCAGTCACCTTGCGGGCGGCGGAATCCAGACGGTCGGTGTATTCGTCCAGCGAAAACTCGATGCTGTCGGCCAGGCTCTGCACCACCAGCTCCAGCTGGCGGGTCTGGCTCTCCATGAGGGCGGTGCGGTAATCCTGCCAGACAAGGCCCCCGGTGAGGCCCAGCAGAGCCAGCATCGCAATGCCGACCACCAGCGGCACCCAGATGGAGCTCAGTCGCTGGGCCAGAGATCTTGTGTGGGATGTGGAAACGGACATGGCGGGTTCTCCTTTCAACGCGCGGAGTGCTTGCTCTTCGCCGCAAATCATGTTATACTGTTAATTGTATATCAATCGACATTTTGCGGCAAGGGAGTGCGATGAGGCAGGCATGGCATATCATGTTCTTATTGTAGACGATGATCCAGCAATTTGCAAACTTTTATCCAAAGTAATGGTCAGCAACGAGATGGAGCCGCTGGTGGTCAACAGCGGTGCGGCTGCGCTGGACCTCATTGCCCGGCAGAGCAGCACCCTCGATATGATCCTGATGGATATCACGCTGGGCGATATGGAGGGCTTCGACGTCATCCAGACCATCCGCCGCAACGGCGTCACCACGCCGGTCATCATCATCAGCGGCCGCAACGAGGATTACGATTTCATGTACGGCCTCTCGCTGGGTGCCGACGATTATGTGACCAAGCCCTTCCGCCCGCAGATCTTGGGCGCGAAGGTCAAAGCCCTCATCCGCCGGAGCAAGAGCTTCTCGCAGGAGAACAACCAGCAGATCAGCTGCGGGCCCTTCCTGTGCGACACCACCACCATGCGCTTTTACAAGAACAACGTGGAGCTCAACCTCTCCGAGAAAGAGCGCAGCCTGCTGCTCCTTTTCGTCCGCCACCCCCAGCAGGTGTTCACCAAGGATATGATCTATGAGCAGATCTGGGGCAACCTCATCGCCGTGGACGACAACGCCATCATGGTGTACATCAACCGCCTGCGCAGCAAGATCGAGGACAACGCCCGCACGCCCCAGCACATCATTACGATCCGCGGCGTTGGGTATCGGTTTGTGCCGTGAGCGCCCCATTCCATAACGTTTCCAAAGCACGCAGAGGCCCTGCGTGCTTTTTTTGTGCGCTGCGCATGGCAGACGCGAAAAAAGAGCCAGAGCGAAAGGCGTGGTTCCGTAAGAAAACATTTATGTGAGAGAATCGGCGTAGTTTAGGCTACGCCGGTTTTCTTTTCTTTTTGGGCTGCTTGGGATTGCTCCCTTGCTTCCTCAAAATCAAATGCACCAATGAAGTTATAGACAATCTCAATTTCTCTGACCTTAATGCGCGGCTCGTTCTCGTCCGGCGTGTAAACCTCGGAGATATAAATTTTATCCACAAACTCCCGGAGAATGGAAGCGTCAAGCTGCTGCATATCGGTGTACTTTCTGACCGCTGCAATGAACTGCCTGACGTTGACTTTCTGCTTCTCCTGTTCCTTGACTTCCTGCCGCAGATGTTCGACAAGATTTGTAAGGTTGGTCTGTTCCAGCTCATAGTCACGGGACAGTTTGATGAAACGCTCGTCGGAGAGCTTGCCGGAAATGTTATCCTCATACAGTCGCTTGATGATAACATCCAGCTCGGCAATCCGCTTTTGCGATTGCGCCAGAGTATCTTTCTTTTGTGCCAGCTCCTTGTCCCGTTCCCGCAGGCTTTGATCTGCGGCCCGCTGCACAAAGTCGTCCTCATACTGCGTCACATACTGAATGGCTTCCCGCAGGTTTCGCAGCACGATTTCTTCAAGGACAACGCGCCGGATAGAATGGGTCGAACATAAAGTGCGGTCTTTACGGTAAGTTGAGCAAAGGTAATAT
>RKCM01000037.1 GCA_014858325.1 Oscillospiraceae bacterium
GGCCGGGTGGGCCGCCGCCGCTGCCGGGACGGTGCTGGACAGCACCGGGAAGCTGTAGAAAGGCTTGGCGGGCCGTCCCCGCCGGGGCGGCAGGCTGGCCGCGCCCCCCAGCACATCCATCAAATAGCCGCGCAGCAGGTCGATGTAGGCAGAGGCGTGGTCCCGCCGCTGGACGAGGGAGACGCACAGGGGCGGCAGGTCCTCCAGCAGTACATCCCGCACCCGGTCCAGCTCCCGGCGGGCGCCGGGCTCATACCGGGTCAGGCAGGTGCACAGCTGCTCCTGGATGAGATAGTAAGCCTGATAGAAGCTGGGCCCCACCTCGGCGTTGGGCGCAAAGCCCGCCCGGGCGCAGGCGTCCCACAGGGGGGCAAACAGGTCCTGCCGCAGGCTGGGCAGCAGCACCCGCTGGCCCTTCAGCTCCGCGAGGGGGACGCTCTCCTTCTCCCAGAAGGGGTGGCCCCGGGGCACCAGCAGGCAGGCGGGGTCGGCCCGCAGGGTGGTGCGGGCCAGCACCTTGGCGGCGCAGCCCAGGTCCATCACAAGGCCCGCGTCCAGCGCGCCCTGCTCCACCCCGTCGGCCACGGCGTCGTTGGCAAGCAGGCGGAACCGCATCTCGATGTGGGGGTACTGCTGGCGGAATTTATCCAGCTGGGTCTCCAGCCCGGGCAGGTAGTCCGGCACAAGGGAGACACTGATGCCGATGCGCACCGGCTGGGCCGACTGGATCTCGGCATGGAGGGCCGCCTGCATCTGCTGGAACTGCTCCACCACCGGCGCAGCGTGGCGCTGCAGGCTCACGCCCCGGTCGGTGAGGGAGAGCTTGTGGTGGGCGCTGACGAAGAGGGGGCCGCAAAGCTCGGCTTCCAGCGCCGTGATGCTCTGGCGCAGGGCCTGACGCGACAAAAACAGCCGCTGGGCGGCGCGGGTGTAATTCATCTCTTCGCACAGGACCAGAAAATAGTGCAGCTGGCGGATATCCATGGGGTTCCCTCCTGAGAAATGGTGTGCCGCAGCACAGCGGCAATACAGATTAAGGATACCGCGTTTGGAGCCGAAAGTAAAGCCGCTCCGGGCAAAACCATGAAAAAAGCCCACTTTTCCCCGGGCAGTTTTTGTGTCTGTGCCAAAATGTGGGGCAGAATCCACAAACAATCCCACAAAAATTTGTGCTTGAACCCAATTGAAACGCGGACTAAGATGTTTTACCATTGTGTCAGTGATTTTATTCCGTGGAAAGAGGCTCGTTTCCGATCCTGGGAAACGGGTGCGGAATACAAATGCGGATTTGGACCATAGTTGGACCATAGGAAAATTAGGAGGTATACAAGCATGAAAAAGATCACTCGTCGTGACTTCCTGGCTGCTTCTGCCGTTGCAGGTGCCGCCGGTGTCCTGACCGCCTGCGGCGGCTCTTCCAGCAGCACCGCAGCTTCCACCAGCACGGCTGCTTCCACCGCCGCTTCCGGCGCAGCTGCCACTGCCACCGATTACCCCAAGAAGGGCATCTCCGTCATCTGCCCCTGGTCTGCAGGCGGCGGCACGGATGCCTGCCTGCGCGCTTTCTGCGATGCTCTGGGCAAGAACCTGGGCGTCACCCTGACCGTTGACAACCAGACCGGCGGCGGCGGCATCCTGGGCCACCAGGCCATTGCAGACGCCAACCCCGACGGCTACACCATCGGCATGATCACCTTTGAGCTGGCTACCTATAAGAAGCTGGGCACCAGCGACCTGACCTGGGAGAACTACGCTCCCCTGTGCCGCGTCAACACCGACGCTGCCGCCATCACCGTCGGCGCAAAGTGGGCTGCTTCCAACAACATCACCGATCTGGCCGGCTTCATCGATTACTGCAAGGCTCACCCCGGTGAGGTGCAGATGGGCGGTTCTTCCAACGCCTCCGTCTGGCACATTGCAGGCGGCTACCTGATGGGCGCTACCGGCATCGAGATCCAGATGATCACCTACCAGGAAGGCGCTGCTACCGCTGTGCAGAACGCAGCCGGCGGCTTCATCCAGGGCGTGACCGTCTCTCTGGCCGAGGCCCGCAGCTTCATCGAGTCCGGCGACCTGATCTGCCTGGGCGTTATGGACGAAGAGCGCAACCCCCTGTTCCCCGATGTGCCCACCTGCAAGGAGCAGGGCTACGACATCACCTACTACACCCAGCGCGGCATGGCTGCACCTCTGGGCGTGGATGATGCCATCATGGCTCGTCTGGAAGAGGCTTGCGCCGCTGCCATTGAGGACCCCGATTTCGTCACCTTCATGAACAACAACGGCCAGGCCATTTCCTATCTGGATGCTCAGGGCTACGCAGACTACCTGAAGCAGGCTGCCACCGACGTTGCCGAGGCTATGGACGCTGTCGGCCTCTAATTCCAAGTCGCTGACGCGCTGCTGCGCGTTTGATCTTCGCGGGGCAGACTCAGGTTTTGTGTCTGCCCCGCTTTTTGAGTCCTTTTGAAAGGGGGAACTCCGTTTGAATAAGAAGAAAACCCAGACGATGGCTTTCTCCAACCTGATCGGTTCCATCCTCTTCCTGGCACTGGGCATCTGGGCCTGGTTCCAGACCGATGGTTTCCCGGAGGTAGCCAACACCTACGTGCAGGCTTCCACCTTCCCGCGCATCATGATCGTGGGCATGCTGATCTTTGCGGCCGTCCTGTTCATCCAGTCCATCCTCAAGCTGATGGGCACCCTGAAGGACACCGACCCGCTGGCCGTGCAGGTGAGCACCCTGAACCCGCTGAAGGATAAGGGCGTGGCCATGGCCTATGTGGTCATCGTGCTGTGCGTCCTCTTCGCCGTGCTGTTCAAGAGCTGCGGCTACATTGCCTGCGCCTTTGTGCTCTCCATGGCCATCATGTACATCATCGGCAAGCGCAAGTGGCTGCAGATGGTGCTGGTGTCCCTGCTGGTGCCGCTGGGCATGTGGCTCATCTTCTACAAAGTTCTGACCGTCAACATCCCGCTGGGCCCGCTGAATTTCCTGCGGACCCTTGTGGACATGATTTAAGGAGGGAAGCTGAATTATGGATTTTGGTTTGCTGCTCTCCAGCTATGCGGCTGTCTGGAGCAACCCGCAGGTCATCCTGATGACCTTCCTGGGTGCACTGGGCGGTGTCCTGCTGGGCGCTATCCCCGGCATGACCGCCACCATGGGCGTCGCTCTGCTGATCCCCTTCTCCTTTGGCATGGACCTCATCCCGTCCATCGGCCTGCTGCTGGGCATTTACTGCGGCGGCATGTACGGCGGCTCCATCTCCGCCATCCTGATCCACGCCCCCGGCACCCCGGCGGCTGCCGCCACCCTGCTGGACGGCTACCCCATGTGCAAAAAGGGCCAGGCCGGTAAGGCTCTGTCCGTGGCCATGTTCGCCTCCTTCTGCGGCGGCGTCATCGGCGCACTGGTCATGACCTTCCTGTCTCCTCTGGTGGCCGATATGGCCATGAACTTTGGCCCCGGCGAGATGTTCATGCTGGCCGTCTTCGGTCTGTCCGTCATCGTCGCCATCTCCGGCAAGTCCATCGCCAAGGGCCTCATCAGCGCCTTCTTCGGCATGCTGCTGTGCACCGTCGGCCTCGACCCCACCAACGGCATCCCCCGCTTCATCACCACCAAGCAGACGGGCCTGCTGGATGGCTTCCAGTTCATCCCCACCCTGATCGGTCTGTTCGCTGTCTCTGAGGTCATCGCCGGTGTGGAGCGCATCGTCCGCGGCGAGGAGCACGAGGAGAAATCCAAGGAAAAGATCACCAACGTCCTGCCCGATTGGCAGACCATCAAGCAAATCTGGCCCAACATCCTCTCCGGCGGCCTGATCGGCACCTTCATCGGCGCCATCCCCGGTGCCGGCGGCGACATTGCGGTCTTCGTCTCCTACGGCGCCAGCAAGTCCGCCAGCAAGCACCCGGAGCTGTTCGGCACCGGCATCCCCAACGGCGTTGCTGCCACCGAGTCTGCCAATAACGGCTGCTCCGGCGGTGCCATGATCCCCCTGCTGAGCCTGGGCGTCCCCGGCGACTCCGTCACCGCCATCCTGCTGGGTGCCTTCATCATGAAGGGCATCACCCCCGGCCCCATGATGTATGTCACCGAGCTGCCCACCGTCTACCGCGTCTTTGCGGCTTTGATGCTGGCCAACCTCTGCATGCTGGTGGTGGGCTGCGGCGGCGTCCGCTTCTTTGCCAAGATCGTCTCGGTGGAGAAGAAGATGCTCTACCCCATCATTCTGGTCATCTCCCTGCTGGGTGCTTACTCCATCAACAAGAACGCCTTCGATGTGGGCGTCTGCGTGGCCTTCGGCATCCTGGGCTGGCTCATGAACAAGTACGAGTTCCCGCTTTCTCCCATCCTGCTGGCCCTCATTCTGGGACCCATGTGCGAGAAGAACTTCGTGCGCTACATGAACATCCAGCGCGGCAACTTCTTTGCCATCACCACCTCCCCCATCGCCATGGTCTTTGCGACCGTCGCCATTGTGGTCATCGTCTACTCGGTCTACAACCAGTCGAAGATCAACAAGCGCGAGGCCGCCAACAAGGCCAAGACCGAGGCTTAAACGCCCCGGCGAGACTCCTCTGCATCCCCAAAGTGCCCTGCGGCGAAAGCCACAGGGCACTTTTTTGCTTCGGCGCATTTCCTTATAATAAAAGCGATTCTCCCTGTTTTCCTCCTCCGCGAAAGGTTGTTTCGCTTTTTCGGCCCTGTTTTGTGAAAAAACACACAATCTGTCTTTTTTCGGTTGACAGCTTTCGTCGGGGATGCTATCATAAATATTAGCACAATTTTAAGGTTATATTCATACAAGACGCATAGGTTGTGCGGTTGTGTGAAAAGGACACAAGAGCAACCGAATTCCGGCCCGGCACCCGGGCTCGAAATAGCAAAAAGGAGATTTCATCATGGCTAATCGTTCCATCAGCCGCCGCAGCTTTCTGAAGGCCGTCGGCGCAAGCTCTGCCGCTGTGGCAGCTGCAGGCGTTCTGTCTGCCTGCGGCGGCTCTTCCAGCACCGCTTCCTCCGCTGCCAGCACCGCAGCTTCCGCCGCCCCCGCCACCACCGAGCTGGCCGACCAGCAGGTGCTGAACCTGACCTACGTCGAGCTGAGCCTCATCGATGTGAACGATGTGCGCAACGCCAACGAGTTCGAGGTCCTCACCGCTGTGCAGGAAGGCCTGTTCCGCACCTTTACCGATGAGAACGGCGTGGACGTGGTCGAAAATGCAGGCTGCGAGAGCTACGACATCTCTGAGGACGGCCTGACCTACACCTTCCACCTGCGCGACGGCATGAAGTGGAGCGACGACCAGCCCGTTACCGCCCAGAACTACGTGGACAGCTGGCTGCGTCTGGTGAACCCGGAGCTGGCCTTCAGCTACGCCTTCCTGGCTTACGGCATCGTGGGTGCCGAGGATTACTGCGAGAACGGCGGCAAGGTCGAGGATGTTGCTGTGAAGCTGGTGGACGACCTGACCTTCACCGCCACGCTGGTGGCCCCGGACCCCGCTTTCATCAAGAAGGTGGGCATGGTCTGCTTCTACCCCATCCGCAAGGACCTGATCGATGCTGCCGGTGACGCCAACTGGACCAACGATTACACCCTGCACGTCTTCAACGGCCCCTTCTACATCAGCGACCGTGTGCTGGAAAACAACATGACCCTGAAGAAGAACGAGAAGTACTGGAACGCTTCCGAGGTCACGCTGGAGCAGATCAACCTCCGCGTGGTGGCCGAGTCCTCCACCAAGGCACAGCTGATGGAGAGCCAGCAGATCGACCTGCTGACCCTGACCGACTACGAGTACGTCGATCTGTGGGAGAGCAAAGTGCAGGACGGCACCTTCCAGCACCTGAGCAAGAGTGAGCCCAACGTCAACTACCTGGTCATTGACCAGCACCCCGCCGGCAACGGCGGCCCCTCCGGCCTGATGCTGAACGCCAAGTGCCGCAAGGCCATGTCTCTGGCCTTTGACCGCGACGAGTTCAACCTGATGTTCAAAGAGGGTCTCGTCACCCCCGCTTACAGCCTGATCCCCTACGGCATCACCGTGGGCGAGCAGGAGTTCCGCGCCGCCCACGACGAGCCTCTGGCCAGCGAGGACACCACTCCCGAAGCACTGAAGGCCCTGTTTGAGGAGGGCATGAAGGAGGCTGGCGTCTCCGGCAGCGCTTCCGATGTGACCCTGACCACCTTCCTCTACAACGCCAACGCCGAGAACATGAGCCAGCAGGAGTGGTACAAGCAGCAGCTGGAGGACAAGCTGGGCGTCAAGGTGAAGATCGACACCTACCCCGACGTCAGCACCTGGAAGACCGCCCGCGACAGCTACCAGTACGACTTCTACTCCATGGGCTGGAACGGCGACTACAACGACCCCATGACCTTCATGGAGCTGTTCGTCACCGGCAACGGCTACGCCAAGTTCATGGGCGGCTACTCCAACGCCGAGTATGATGCACTGGTGGACCAGGCCGGCTCCAGCCAGGACGATGCCGAGCGCATGAAGCTCTTCGGTGAGGCCGAGGCCCTGCTGATGGAAGAGGGCGGCGTCATCCCCCTGTACTTCAATAACAACCAGATGTACGTCCAGAGCTACGTCTCCGGCCTGAGCACCCCGATGTTCGGCACAGAGTACGAGTTCAGCCGTGTGAAGATCCTGAAGCACTAAGCGAACCAAAACCAGACAAAACTTCCCTTTGAGAAGGAGCGGGGAGAGCCGAGCGTTCTCCTCGCTTGTTTTGTATCACTCCGCCGGGTGCGGCGTTTGCAGGGGGCCTCTCCCCGCCCGCCCGGCGCAACCGAGGAATTTGCTGCTATGAAAATGCTACAGTATACGGTAAAGCGGCTGATCATCATGCTGTTTACCCTCTTCATCATTGCCACGGCCACCTTCTTCCTGCTGGCAGCCACCCCCGGCGACGCCCTTTCCGCCCGTGTGGAAAAGCTGCCGGACAGCGTGGCCCAGCGCATGTACGCCAAGTACGGCCTGGACAAGCCCGTGATGGAGCGGTACGTCATCACCATGAAAGGCCTTGCCCACGGTGATTTTGGCGAATCCATCATCTACGAGGGCCAGACCGTCCAATCCATCATCCACGACAAAGGCCCCATCTCGGCCCGTCTGGGCCTGCAGCAGATGCTGCTGGGCGTCTCCGTCGGTCTGGCACTGGGCGTGCTGGCGGCGGTGAAAAAGGGCACTTTCTGGGATTATCTCGTGGTCGCCCTCTCCATCCTGCTCATCTCCGTGCCAAACCTGGTCTTTGCCCTGCTGCTGCAGCAGGTGTTTGCGGGGAAACTGGGCTGGTTCCCGGTCATCGGCTGGCCCAGCACCCACCTGTGGACCAGCGGCTGGCAGTACACCGTGCTGCCCACGCTGGCGGGCTGCTTTGGCTACATCGCCTCCTACGCCCGTCTGCTCAAGGCCAGCATGCTGGACGTCATGAATCAGGATTACATCCTCACGGCCGAGTCCAAGGGCCTCACCCACCGGGAGGTCATCCTGCACCACGTGCTGCGCAACTCCTTCATCCCCATCGTCACCAACCTCCCCATGAGCGTGGCCATGTGCATCACCGGCTCCTTCTTCATTGAGAGCGTCTTCTCCATCCCGGGCCTGGGCCTGTACTACGTCAACGCCGTGGCGGCGCAGGACGTCACCATCGTTATGGGCGAGACCGTCATTCTGGCGGCGCTGTATATCATCGTCGTCTTTGTCACCGATATTTTGTACACCATTGTCGATCCGCGCATTCGCATTCGCGGCGGCAAGCGCTAAGGAGGTGCGGAACTATGGCTGAAAACACGAAATTCCTCACTCCCGAGCAGGCGGCCCGGGTGGACCGCAGCCGTTTTGATGCAGAAAAGATCGACCGCCCCACCATCACCTACTGGCAGGGTGCCTGGCGGCGGCTGAAGAAGAACCCGCTGGCCGTCACCGCCATGGTGATGATGGTCGTCATCCTCTTCTTCATCCTGCTGGGCCCCACCATCAGCGGGCAGGAGTACGTGAAGATCAGCGCTGCCCTGAAGAACCACGCCCCGGACGGCCAGAGCTGGTTTGGCACCGACACCATGGGCCGTGATATCTTCTGCCGGGTATGGATCGGCGCACGGCTGTCCCTCATCGTGGCGCTGGTCTGCTCCACCATCCAGATCGTGGTGGGCTGCGCCTACGGCGGCATCATGGCCTACTTTGGCGGCGTGGTGGACAGCGTGATGATGCGCATCATCGAGATCATCACCTCCTTCCCCTCCCTGCTCATCACCCTGCTGATCATGATGGTGGTGGGCCAGAACGTGGGCGGCCTGCTGTTTGCCATGTGCATCACCAGCTGGTGCGGCACGGCCCGCCAGATGCGCGGCCAGCTGATGCAGCTGCGCGAGTCCGAGTATGTGCAGGCAGCCCAGATGATCGGTGCCTCCCCGGCCCGCATCATCACCAAGCACCTGCTGCCCAACACCGTCAGCATCCTGATCCTGAACCTCTGCTCCAGCATCCCCAGCTACATCTTCACCGAGGCCAGCCTGAGCTTTTTGGGCATGGGCCTGTCCAGCGATGTCATCAGTCTGGGCGTCCTCATCAGCCAGGGCAAAGGCAAGATGGATTTCTACCCCTGGCAGCTGTTCTTCCCGGCTGCGGTGCTCTGCATCGCCGTGCTGGCGTTCAACCTGCTGGGCGACGGCCTGCGCGACGCGCTGGACCCCCGCACCATGGAATAAGGAGGCTGCAACATGAGTGAAAAACTGCTGGAAGTAAACAACCTCCGCGTCTCCTACCACACCTATGCGGGCGAGGTACAGAGCGTGCGGGGCGTCAGCTTCACCGTCAACAAGGGCGAAACGGTGGCCATCGTCGGCGAGTCCGGCTGCGGCAAATCCGTCACCGCCAAAAGCATCATGCGGCTCATCAAGACGCCGCCTGCCGAGATCAAAGAGGGCAGCTCCATCGTCTTCAACGGCGAGGATGTGCTGAAATTCAACGAAAAGCGCCTGTGCGCCTACCGGGGCGGCGAGGTGGCCATGGTGTTCCAGGACGCGCTGGCCGCGCTGAACCCCACCATGACCGTGGGCAACCAGATCATGGAGAACCTGCGCCACCACACCAAGCTCAGCAAAAAAGAGGCCAAGGCCCGCGCCGTGGAGCTGCTGCGGATGGTGGGCATCCCCCAGCCGGAGAGCCGGGTGGACCAGTACCCCCACGAGTTCTCCGGCGGCATGCGCCAGCGCGTCATGATCGCCATTGCGTTTGCCTGCGACCCCCAGCTGCTGATCGCCGATGAGCCCACCACCGCGCTGGACGTGACCATTCAGGCCCAGATCATCGATCTGCTGAAGGACCTGCAGAAAGAGAAGAATGCCTCGGTCATCCTCATCACCCACGACCTGGGCGTGGTGGCCAACATCGCCGACCGCATCGTGGTCATGTACGCAGGCCAGATCGTGGAGCGGGGCCCCAGCGTGGAGGTCTTCCACCACCCCCGCCACCCCTACACCAACGCCCTGCTGGAGGCCGTGCCCCGTCTCGACCTGGAGAACAAGCAGACCCTCGCCAGCATCGAGGGCACCCCGCCCGACCTGATCGCGCCGCCCAAGGGCTGCCCCTTCTGCACCCGCTGCAAGTACTGCATGGAGATCTGCTGCGAGCAGCAGCCCCCCGTGCTGGATTTTGGCGGCGGCCACGAGGCAGGCTGCTGGCTGTACCGACTGGAGACCCCCGCCGCCGATGCGCCCTTTACACAGGAGGCCCACTATGAAGGATAACGTGGTACTGGAAGTCAAACACCTCAAAAAATACTTCGACCTCGGCCATGGCCGCACCCTGCACGCCGTGGACGACGTCTCCTTCACCATCCATGAAGGCGAGACGCTGGGCCTTGTGGGCGAGAGCGGCTGCGGCAAGACCACCTGCGGCCGCACCTGCCTTGGCATGTACAACAAGACCGCCGGCGAGGTGCTCTACCGGGGCCAGGACGTCCACGCCCTCAAGGGCAGCGAGCTGTTTGCCTACAAGCGGGAGGCCCAGATGGTCTTTCAGGACCCCTACGCCTCCCTCGACCCCCGCATGACCGTCAGCGACATCGTGGCCGAAGGCATGGACGTGCATCACCTGTACAAGAATAAGGCCGAGCGCACCGAGAAGATCTACGAGCTGCTGGAAAAGGTGGGCCTGAACAAGGAGCACGCCAACCGCTTCATCCACGAGTTTTCGGGCGGCCAGCGCCAGCGCATCGGCATCGCCCGGGCTCTGGCCATGGAGCCCAAGTTTCTGGTGATGGACGAGCCCATCTCCGCGCTGGACGTGTCCATTCAGGCACAGGTCATCAATATGCTCATCCGGCTGCAGAAGGAGCTGGGCCTGACCTATCTCTTCGTCGCCCACGACCTTTCCATGGTCAAGCACATCTCGGACCGCGTGGCCGTCATGTATCTGGGCCAGATCGTCGAGATCACCCGCTCCGAGGAGCTGTACAGCCACCCGCTCCACCCCTACACCCAGGCGCTGCTCTCCGCCATCCCCATCCCAGACCCCCTCATCGAGGCCCAGCGCGAGAGCAAGCGCATCCATCTGGAGGGCGAAGTCACCAGCCCCATCGACCCGGCCCCGGGCTGCCGCTTTGCCAGCCGCTGCCCCTACGCCACCGCCCGCTGCAAGGAAGCTACCCCCACCCTGAAAGAGGTGGGCAACGGCCACGAGGTGGCCTGCTTCCGGGTGACGGGCGAATAAGCGGGGCCGCTGTATGCAGAACAGGCAAAACGCTGCCCGGTATCTGAAGGACGCCGGGAAGGCCCTGCTCCTCGGCCTGGCCGCAGCCGCGGCCGTCTTTGCGGTGCTCTTCCTCGTCGGCCTGTGCACCCACGGTTTTGCGCCGCTGGCCGGGCTGGACCTGGCCCGCCGGGGGCTCTTCCTCGTTGGGGCGCTGGCCCTGCTGGTCAGCGCAGGCGCGCTCCTCCTGCCCGAAAAAGCCGCCTCCGTCCGGGAGAAGGAGGGCTGGAGCTCCCGCTTCTCCCGCCTGGGGCTGTTCGGCGTGCTCTTCTGCGCCGCCGTGGTCATCCTGGCGGCGGGGAGCCTGCTGGACGCCCTGCTTTTCCGGCTGGTCTAAGCACTCAACACCGAAACAGCCTTTGAGGAAACACTTCCGCGAGGGCTGTTTTTTTGCGTGGGAGTGTGGTACAATAAGGCCGTAGATCCCAAAACCCACAACAGCAAGGAGAATTATGAAGCCTGATTACAAACTGGTCGCCAAAGCCAAATACATCCACGCCACCACCGACCTTGCCAGCGAGCTCTGGCATGAGGTCTACAAGCGCTTCTACCCGGCAAAGCAGCTGGACGCTCTGGTGGAGCGGCTGCAGAGCGCCGACGCCATTGAGGCGGACATCGACAACGATGTGAACTATTTCCTCGTGGTGCTGGGCGGCAAGACCATCGGATATTTTGCCTGGAAGATGGAGAACACGTCCCTCCACCTGATGCACCTCTACCTCAAGCCCGAGTACCGGGGCAAGGCGCTG
>RKCM01000152.1 GCA_014858325.1 Oscillospiraceae bacterium
AGAGCGTCCTGATACTTGGAAGCAGCGGAATCCCACTCGAAGATGCCGGCGATCTTGCCGGTGATCCACTCGTTGGACTGGTGGGTGGCGCCGTCGCCGTTGGCACCGTAGTAGGTGGGCAGAGGCATGATGACGTGGCCATCGACCAGGCTCTTGATGAAGTCGATGCCCTCAGCAATCTCGTCGGCGGTGTAGTTCAGGGTGGAGGTGGTGGGGTCTGCCCAATCCTTGCCGTACTTGGACTCCAGATAGAAGACCATCAGGATCATACGGTCGTAAGCGCCCAGGTGCAGGGGATAGTAGTCATCGCCCAGCTTCTCCTGGAAAGCCTTGCCGGCGGCAAACAGGTCTTCCTCGGTCTTGGGAACCTCGGTGATGCCGGCCTTATTAAAGGTGGTCATGTTCCAGTAGAAGATGCGGCCGGTCATGGAGATGGGCACGCACTGCTGGGAGTTGGCCACGTTGCAGGCAGCCAGCTGCGCGTCGTCCCACTGGGACAGATCCAGGAACTCGGTGGTGCTGGTCAGGTCGATGAAGGTCTGGCCGTTCTTGGAGTAGTTGTACAGCCAGTTCCAGTTGATCTGGCAGACATCCTCCGCCACGCCGCCGGCAAACTTGGTGGACATGGTGTCCTCCCAGCCGGACCATGCGGCGAAGGTGGGGTTGACGGTGATGTTGGAGTGCTCAGCAGAGAAAGCCTTGATGGCCTCCTGGTAAGCGTTGTGGCGGGACTCGCCGCCCCACCAGCTCATGGTCAGGGTGACGGGGTCGGAGCTCAGGCCGCCCACAGCCTCCACCGAGGCAGCAGCGGAAGAAGCGGGAGCAGTGCTGGAAGCAGCACCACCGTTGCCGCCGCAGGCGGCCAGCAGGCCGGCAGCGCCCACGACGCCGGAAGCCTTCAGAAAATCACGACGAGAAATTGCCTTGCTCATTTTGTTCTCCTCCTATGTAAAAACATCGCGTAAGAACGGCGCCTCTGCGCAGCGCTCGTTGTATACAAATATGATAACAAAAGCCCAATCAAAAAGAAAGACGCAAATTGAAGAGATACCGACTCAAAACGTACAAATATTGTCATAACTTTTTGGACTCTGTGAACGGCTTCGCCAGAATGAATAAACTTCGGGGAAAAAACTGTGCAACTTGTATACTTCGCTACTTTGCATAGAAAACTGGGATGCAACGGGGAGTAGTTGGCATAAATTGCAAGAAAAAGCGGGCGAAAAAGAAAATTTCGCAGGAGCGTTGTATACAATAAAACAAACGAACATAAATATTTCTTCCCTCGAACTGATATATCAATAGCGCAAAAAACGCGCGAATTTCGTCCAAACGGGTCGTCTTCCGCCGCCAAAACCATAAAAAATACCGCCCCGTGAGGGGCGGTGGAACGATCTTTTTCAGAAAAGAAGATTTAACGGGCAGAAGGCGCGGAATCGTATTTGCTCAGCAGATACAGACAATACTGATTCATGCTGATGCCCTCCGCACGGGAGTGCTCAGCCAGTGCACGGTGCAAGCTTTTGGGGAGGCGGAGCTTAAACTGCCCGGAATAATCCTCGTCCCGGGCAGGCTCGGCAATGGCAAGACCTTCTTCCAGCGCAGACTCCAGCCAGGCACGCTTGGCATCCTCGGCGTTGGCCACCAGTTTGTCCATGGTGTCAGCGCAGGTGATGCAGCCGGGCAGCTCCGGGTAGCGGGCCGCATAGCCGCCCTCGTCCGAGTCGGGCACGATCTCCAGCCGATAAGGCAGGGACAGATAATAGTTAAGATCTTTCAAGATCGGACACCTCACTCTCGATTGCTTCTTTGACCAGGAGGACATAGACCTTTTTGATGGGTTCATGTTTGGGGATGGTGATGGGGTTGCAGCCGGGCTTGCGGAAAGTGTAATGGCTGCTCCCGCTGCGAGGGGCGGTCATGGTATAGCCGTAGGCTTCCAGTACCTTGCGCACTTCGTCGAAGCGCAGTTCCTTGGAAAGATCGTGGATGCGCTGCAGCAGCTTTTCAAACTGTGACATGAGTTTTTCCCCTCATCCTTATTATATGTGGTGTCGTATATGGCGTCAAGCGGCGAGAGTGTGAAATTTACCGTGTGTTTCGCTTTTCGTAGAAGGCTTTCCGGGCTTTGAAGTAGCACTGCGGGCACATGCTGACGTACTGCACGTCGTTTTGCAGGTCGATGGCCACCTGCTCGCCCTCAAAGACGAACTCACCGTTGACCTTGCGGCAGTTGCAGGTGGCCTTGCGGCCGCAGGTGCAGATGGTCTTCATCTCCTCGATGGTGTGGGCCAGCTCCAGCAGGCGGGTGGAGCCGGGGAAACCCTTCAGCGAGAAATCGCTCCGCAGGCCGTAGCAGATGACGGGGATGTTCAGCTCTACCGTCACCATGAACAGCTGCTCGGCCTGCCGGGCCGTGAAGAACTGGCTCTCGTCGCAGAGGACGCAGGCCAGCTTCGCGGCAGCGGCGGCCTTCTGCACCGCCTGAAAGACGTCCATCTCCGGCGGGATGAGCAGGTCGGCTTTGCGGCGGACGCCCAGGCGGCTCACCAGCTCGCCGCCGCCCTTGGTATCCACCTGCGGCTTCAGGATGAGCACCCGCATCCCCTGTTCTTCGTAGTTGTGGGCCACCTGCATCAGGGCTGTGCTCTTGCCGCTGTTCATGGCGCCGTAGCGGAAGTAAAGTTTTGCCATGGTACGGATTCTCCTCATAAAAAGAACCCTCTCTCAAAGCCTGACGTACAGCGCGATGCCGGAGAGGGTTTGTTTCTATCCATAAAATAGGTGTTTCGGCTGTGTTTAGTCCTGGTTCCGCAGCCGATAGCCAAGGCTCATCAGGCTGTCGCCCAGGTGGACGTTTTCCACCACCACTTCGGGGTAGGGAATGGACAGGTCGTAGTGGGAGAAGTTCCAGAAGCCCTGGATGCCCAGGCTCACCAGACGGCTGCTCAGCTCCTCGGCTCCGCTGCGGGGCAGGCAGAGGACGGCCACCTCCGGGTGATGCTCGGTGCAGAACTCCTCCAGCTGGTCGATGTTCAAAATCTGGATGCCGCTGATCTCCTTGCCCACCTCCTCGGGGGAATTGTCGAAGGCGGCGATGAGCTTGTAGCCGTTGGTGTCGGTGGTGATGAAGCGGCTGACGGCCTTGCCCAGACGGCCGCAGCCGATGAGGATGGTGGGCAGGAGGTCGCCGTCGCCAAACAGCAGGTGCTCCAGAATGGAAAGCAGGTTCTCCACCGAGTAGCCGATGCCCTGCCGGCCGTTCACAT
Source organism: Oscillospiraceae bacterium (assembly GCA_014858325.1). Classification (GTDB taxonomy): domain Bacteria; phylum Bacillota; class Clostridia; order Oscillospirales; family Ruminococcaceae; genus Faecalibacterium. Next base: position 3,270 of record RKCM01000152.1, read on the forward strand.
CGCCGATGCAGTTGAAGTCCTGCCGCACCTGAGAGGCGGTGGTGCCCATCTGGGCGGCCAGCTCCCGGGAGGAGATGCTGGTGACGCCCTCATTCTTCAGGTTGCGGAGGTAGCGGTAATATTTGGGCAGTCGTTTGATGACTGGGAGAGACGCTTTTCCGGGTGTGTTCATAGTGAGAGATCTCCTTTCTGCAAATGTGCCGGGCAAAGAAGACGGCCGACAGGGCCCGACAGATTTTCAGAGCGTATTGCGCCCATGGCGCATAGAATGGGTTTGTCAATGTTTTAACTAATGATAAGTATACAGCATGTCACGCGAATGTCAAACCCCTTGGGCAAAATTTTTACGGGTTTTTTGGCTAAGAAATCTTTGCCGCCGCATACTGCCGCGCCCGGCAGGGCAGACTGAACGGGAGAAAAAATGCGAGGAAAACCAAAGGGGGAGAGACCATGGCAGAGGAACAACGCCCGGCCGACACGCCCACCGAGCAGCAGCGGCTGGAGAAAGAGCAGATCGAAGATATGGGCACGGTCTGGCGCACCCGGGGGCCCCACGGCATCCACTGCCTGACGGTGGTGGGGCAGGTGGAGGGCCATGTGGAAGCGCCCCCGGGCCAGAAGACCACCAAGTACGAGCACGTCATCCCCCAATTGGTGGCCGTGCAGGAGGACCCGGCGGTGGAGGGCCTGCTGGTGCTGCTGAACACCGTGGGCGGCGACGTGGAGGCCGGGCTGGCGCTGGCTGAGCTGATCGCCAGCATCTCAAAACCCAGCGCCGCGGTGGTGCTGGGGGGCGGGCACTCCATCGGCATCCCGCTGGCCGTCAGCGCCCGGCGGAGCTTCATCGTGCCCACCGCCACCATGACCATCCACCCGGTGCGCCACTCGGGGATGATCCTGGGCATCCCCCAGACCATGCGGTGGTTTGAGCAGATGCAGGAGCGGATCACCGGCTTTGTGGCGGGGCACAGCGGCATCACCGCAAAGCGGTACACGGAGCTGATGCTGCGCACCGGGGAGCTGGTGATGGACGTGGGCACCGTGCTGGACGGCCGCAAAGCCGTGCGGGAAAAACTCATCGACCAGCTGGGCGGCCTTTCGGATGCATTGGAGTGGCTTTATCAGGAGATCGAGAGGCAGTAAGCCGTTGCCCTGAAAGACAGCATGACCTCGCCCTTCGGGAGAGGTGGCATTGCGAAGCAATGACGGAGAGGGTTTTGTTTGCTATTTGACTTTTCCCGTGGTACAATGAAAGAATCGAGAAGTAGCGCAATCGGATTTCGATGATTTTATAAGAGAGAGAAACGAGAAGAGCGAAGATGGCAAAACGCAAACGAAATTCCACCACACGGCGTGGGAACTCCCGCCGGAAAAGCCGGGCACAGGACCGCATGACGGCGGGGCTCGTCACCCTGTTTCTGGGGCTGGTGCTGATGGCGCTGGCCTTTGTGCCGGGGGCCTCGGTCTGGCGCACGTTGCACGATGGGCTGTTCGGCCTGTTTGGGTGCGGCAGCTTTGTGCTGGGCGCGGCCCTGTGCTATCTGGCCATTTTGTATACCCGGGGCGAAGACCTGCTGCCCCACATCGCCAAGCTGCTGCTGGGGCTGACCTTTGCCAGCGGCACGGTCATCGTGTTTTCGGATATCCCCGCCGACCTGCCTGCTGCCGCCATGGTGACGGCCTGCTACCAGAACGGCGTCAACGCCTGGCTCTCCGGCGGTGTGCTGGGGGCGTTGCTGGGCGGCAATCTGCTGCTGCTGTGCGGCCGCCCGGCGGCAAACCTCGTGATGGGGGCGCTGGCCCTGTGCGCCAGCCTGTACATCTTTGACGTGACCCCGGCGGAAGTGTGGGAGTGGCTCTGCGGCGTGGGCGGCGGCGTGCATGAGAAGGGCCTGGCCGTCTACGAGCAAAGCGCCGCCCGCCGCGCCGAGCGGAAAGCCGAGCGCCTGGCGGCAGAAGCCGAAGAGTACGAGGAGACCGACGAAACCGACGACGAGGACGCTCTGCCCGATGCGGCGCCGGACGCCTCCGGCGGCCTCCATGCGCCCGGGTGGCTTTCCGGCATCCTTTCCTGGGGCCACAAGGTAACGAAGGAAATGGAGGGCGAGGCAGGACCCGAGCCCCCGCAGGACCCGAACCTCGGCTACGAGCCGCCGCCCCCGCCCGACCCGGCGCAGGACCCCGGCCCTCAGCCCCGGCCCGATTTTGAGCCGGTGCAGTTTGCCCCGGCAGGGCCCCGGGCTTCCTTTGACATCGACCTGGGCCCCGACCACACCCCGGTGAAGGAGGGCGGCAGCGAGCCCATCGAGCCCCTCGACCTTGGCCCGGGCGGCACCTTTGGCATGGACCCGCTGCGCCGCGCCGCGCCCCGGGCCATCGTCAAGCCGGTGGTGCCGGATGCGGTGGAGACCCCGGCAGAGGATTTCTTCGTGAAGCCTGCTGACGCGGCCCCGGCCCAGGACCTTGCGGTGGCCCCGCAGGACATTGCCCCGGCGGCGACCCAGACACCGGTCGTGCCCGGCGAAGGGGGCGGCGACGCCCCCCGGACCGTGCCGGAGGAGGAGCTGGAGCCCATCCCGGTGAGCCCGGCTGCCCAGCCGGTCAGCGCGGAGAACGCGGCGGCGTTCCGCTCCGCCCCCGACGAGGACGGCTGGATCCGCATCACCTCGGAGCCGGTGGAGGAAAAGGACCTGAACACCCTCGTGGCAGCAGCCATGGAAAAGCCTGCCGCCGGAGAGCAGGCCGCCGCCACCGCCCCGGCAGAGGAAGCCGAGGCCGTGGATACGTATCAATATCAGTACCCGCCCATCGAGCTGTTTGAAAAGGCCCCCGGGGACTCCGACGCCGACGCGCCGGACGAGCTGAAGGCCAACGCCCAGAAGCTGGTGGACACGCTGGAGAGCTTCGGCGTCCGCACCCGGGTGCTGGATATCTCTCGCGGCCCCTCCGTCACCCGGTACGAGGTGCAGCCCATGGCGGGTGTAAAAATCAGCCGCATCACCTCCCTGGCGGACGACATTGCCTTGAACCTGGCGGTGGCGGACGTCCGCATGGAGGCCCCCATCCCCGGCAAGCCCGCCGTGGGCATCGAGGTGCCCAACCACAAAAAGACCCCGGTGTACATCCGCAGCGTTTTTGAGAGCCAGAGCTTTTTGCGGATGACCTCCCCGCTGGGCATCGCGCTGGGCAAGGACATCGCCGGCGTAGCCCAGGTGGCCGACCTGTGCAAGATGCCCCATCTGCTGATCGCGGGCAGCACCGGCAGCGGCAAATCCGTCTGCGTCAACAGCATCATCATGAGCCTGCTGTTCCGCTCCAGCCCCGAGGACGTGAAGCTTCTGCTCATCGACCCCAAGGTGGTGGAGCTGGCGGAGTACAACGGCATCCCCCACCTGCTGATGCCCGTGGTCACCGAGCCGAAAAAGGCTGCCGGTGCCCTGAGCTCGGCGGTGCAGGAGATGGAGCGGCGGTACCACATGTTTGCGGAGAACAACGTCCGCGATATCAAATCCTTCAACAAGCTGGCGGCCACGGACCCCATGCTGGAAAAGATGCCCTACATTGCCATCATCATCGACGAGCTGGCCGATTTGATGATGGTGGTGGGCAAGGACGTGGAGGACTCCATCTGCCGCATTGCCCAGAAGGCCCGTGCGGCGGGCATGCACCTCATCGTGGCCACCCAGCGCCCCAGCGTGGACGTCATCACCGGCCTCATCAAGGCCAACATCCCCAGCCGCATCGCCTTTGCGGTGTCCAGCCAGGTGGACAGCCGCACCATTCTGGACGGCGCGGGCGCGGAGAAGCTGCTGGGCATGGGCGATATGCTCTTTATGCCCGTGGGTGCGCCCAAGCCCACCCGCATCCAGGGCACCTTTGTGCGGGATGAGGAGATCAGCCGGGTGCTGGACTTCATCAAGGCCAGCGGCACGGCCCAGTACGACGAGGCCATGATCGAGGCCATGGAAAAGCACGCCATTCAGGACGGCAAGAAGGGCGGCGGCAGCGCCGACCCCGACGAGGACGAGGGCAGCGACCCGATGTTCAAGCAGGCCGTGGAGGTGGTCATCGACGCCGGGCAGGCGTCCACCAGCCTTTTGCAGCGCCGCTGCAAGCTGGGCTACGCCCGGGCCGCCCGCATCATGGACGAGATGGAGCAAAAAGGCGTCATCGGCCCCTACGAGGGCGCCAAACCCCGCGCCGTCCTCATCAGCCGCCAACAGTGGCTGGAGATGCAGATGAATCAATCGGAGGAATAAGCAAAAATGCAGCGACCATTAACATGTGTTGAAATCTGCGCTGGTGCAGGCGGACAGGCGCTGGGCTTGGCGATGGCTGGCTTTGTCCACGTGGCACTTGTTGAGTATGAACAGGACTATTGCAAGGTCTTAAAGGATAATCGCCCGGAATGGAACGTAATTTGCGGCGATGTCCACGATTTTGATGGCCGTCCGTACCGAGGAGTAGACCTATTAGCGGGCGGCGTCCCATGCCCGCCTTTCTCAATCGCAGGAAAACAGCTTGGACAAGAGGATGAGCGTGACTTGTTCCCGGAAGCCATTCGTCTGATTCGCGAAATTCGCCCGAGAGCAGTCATGTTGGAAAATGTTCGAGGCTTTCTGGATTCGGGATTTGAAGAATATCGACAGCATATTTTTACCTCGATTCAGGAACTGGGATATGTTACACACATCAAATTACTGAACGCTTCCGATTATGGTGTACCGCAGCTCCGCCCGCGAGTGGTTATCATCGGAATCCGAAGGGATCAGGATGGTGCATTTGAATATCCGCAAGAAAGACCCAATACTGCGCCTTCGGTCGGAAACACATTGTACGACTTGATGGCAAAAAATGGATGGAAAGGCGCAAAAAAGTGGGCTTCTGGTGCAAATAAAATAGCGCCAACACTGGTTGGCGGCTCAAAAAAACACGGAGGGCCAGACCTAGGGCCTACCCGGGCACGAAGTGCTTGGGCGGAATTAGGCGTGGACGGCCGGGGGATTGCCAATGAAGCTCCTGAGGAAGATTTTGAGGGAATGCCTCGTTTGACGAGCCGGATGATGGCACGCATTCAGGGCTTCCCGGACACATGGACGTTTGGAAACAAAAAGACCATTGCTTGCAGGATGATCGGAAATGCCTTTCCACCGCCGGTGGCACAGGCTGTTGGAGAAAAGATAAAGGAGTGTCTGGAATATGGATGCGTTGATCGCGAATGCAAGATTTCTCTTTCACAAAAAGTTGTTTGAAACGAATACGCTGACCCTCACATCTGCCGGAGTGGCATCCAATGCGGATACCAGCAGCCGAGGCTCAAAAGCAATCTCGCGCAGAATTGTGGACATTCTCGTGGAAGAACAGCATCATGCGGTTTCAACGGTTGATAAAATTTCCGGACAAACGCTTGGAAAACAGTTTGAAGCACTAACGATGGATTTTCTGCGGGAGACATTTCCGCATTTACAAAACCTGCGTCCGGGCAAGTGGACGATTCTTCAGCTTGGAAATAACAATCGTTTGAAGACAAGTGATTTTGCACAGTACGAGCACCTTGCCTATCTGAATGCTCTGACCGCACAAAATGCACAATTAGCGGCAGTATTGGGAAACGATTATCTGGTGGCCCCGGATGTAGTCGTTTATAGAGATTTATATGAAGATGATGAAATCAATGCAAATGACTGTATCGTGGATGATAGTGTTTGTAAGATGACAGACATTCGTAAATCAAACGGTGGAAAACCAATTCTTCATGCAAGTGTTTCTGCGAAATACACGATGCGAAGCGACCGTGCCCAGAACAGTCGGACAGAAGCGCTGAATCTAATTCGCAATCGCAAAGGACACCTGCCCCACATCGTAGTTGTTACAGCGGAGCCAATGCCCAATCGTTTGGCCTCACTGGCACTTGGCACGGGAGATATTGACTGTGTGTACCATTTTGCGCTTTACGAATTGATCCGGGCAGTGAAAGAGGTTGGCTCCGAGGACTCAAGTGAAATACTGGAGACCCTTGTACAGGGAAAGCGACTGAAAGATATTTCGGATCTGCCATTGGATCTGTCGGTCTGATCACATAAAGATCTCAAAGAGGTTTAATACATGGAACAATACACCGAATTTCTTCCCATCAGCCGGGCGGACATGGAGGCCCGGGGGTGGGACCAGCTGGATTTTGTGGTGGTGGGCGGCGACGCCTATGTGGACCACCCCAGCTTTGGCACCGCCATCATCAGCCGCCTGCTGGAAGCGGAGGGCTATAAGATCGGCGTGCTGGCTCAGCCCCGGTTTACGGACTGCGAGGATTTCAAGCGGTTCGGCAAGCCCAAGTACGGCTTTTTCATCGGCGGCGGCAACGTGGACAGCATGGTGAGCCACTACTCCGTGGCCAAGATCCCCCGGGCGGAGGACGAGTACTCCCCCGGCGGCAAGGCCGGAGCCCGGCCGGACCGCAGCGCCACCGTGTACACCCGGCTGGCGAAAGAGGCCTACCCGGACCTGCCCGTGATCCTGGGCGGACTGGAAGCCTCCCTGCGGCGGTTCGCCCACTACGATTACTGGATGGAGACGGTGCTGCCCAGCATCGCGGAGGACTCCGGGGCGGACCTCATCAGCTTTGGCATGGGCGAGCACCAGACTGTGGAGATCGCCCGGCGGCTGGCGGCGGGGGAGCCGGTAAGCTCCATCACCGACGTGGACGGCACCTGCTACCTGACGGATTTCGACCACCTGCCGCCCCGGTACGTGGAGTGCGCGGGCTACAAAAAAGTGGCCTCCGACAAGGTAGCCTACGCCAAGGCCTGCCGCATCCAGATGGACAATCAGGACGTGGTCAGCGGCCAGATCATCGTCCAGAAGCAGAGCGAGAAGTATCTGGTGCAGAACATCCCCGCCAAACCTCTCGTCCGGGGCGAGCTGGACAAGGTCTTTGCCCTGCCCTACACCCGGCGGTACCACCCCATTTATGAGGAGATGGGGGGCGTGCCTGCCATCCGGGAGGTGCAGTTCTCCATCATCCAGAACCGCGGCTGCTTCGGCGGCTGCAACTTCTGCGCCATCCAGCTCCATCAGGGGCGGCGGGTGACCAGCCGCAGCGCCGACAGCATCGTGGCCGAGGCGGAGCGGATGACCCACGAGCCGGATTTCAAGGGCTACATCCACGATGTGGGCGGCCCTACCGCCAACTTCCGCTTCCCCTCCTGCCGGGAGCAGATGCTCCGGGGCATGTGCAATGGGGGCAAGCACTGTCTGGCCCCCACCACCTGCTCCCACATGATCGTGGACCACAGCGATTACCTGAAGATCCTGCGCCGGGTGCGGGAGCTGCCGGGGGTGAAAAAGGTGTTCATCCGCAGCGGCATCCGCTTCGATTACCTGATGGCAGACCCCGACGATACCTTCTTCAAGGAGCTGGTGGAGTACCACGTTTCCGGCCAGCTGAAGGTGGCCCCGGAGCACTGCGCCCCCAACACCCTGGCTTACATGGGCAAGCCCCCCATCGAGACCTTCAACAAATTCAAGGATAAATTCTACGAGCTGAGCAAGAAGGCGGGCAAAAAGCAGTATCTGGTGCCCTACCTGATGTCCAGCCACCCGGGCAGCACCCTGAAGGATGCGGTGTATCTGGCGGAGTACCTTTATAAGAACCACATGCGGCCGGAGCAGGTGCAGGATTTTTACCCCACCCCCGGCACCGTCAGCACCTGCATGTTCTACACCGGGCTGGACCCCTACACCCTCAAGCCGGTGTTCGTGGAAAAGACCCCGGAGGGCAAGGCCCTGCAGCGGGCGCTGCTGCAGTACTATGAGCCCCGGAACGCGGAAAAGGTCATCAAGGCCCTGAAGCTGACCCACCGGGAGGACCTGATCCCCCTGCTGGTGCCGGCGGAAGGCCGCCGGGCCGTGCAGCGCTCCGCCCGCCGGGAGGAGGCCGCCGACGTGACCATCCATGGCGACGGCACCTACACCGTTCGTCCCCATTCCGGCAAAAACGGCAGCAAAAATACCCACGGTAAAAATGCAGCCCCTGCCGGACGCCCCGCCGGGGGCCGGGTGCCCAGCCCGGGAGCCCGTTTTGCCCCCAACGGCACCCACAAACCGAATAAACCAAACGGAAATCAACAGAAAGAGAATACATCGTGGAAAACTGCAAAGAAGAAAAAGTGACCCTCTGGGGGCGGGCCGTCCGCCGCTTGACGGCGCTGGCTCTGGCCGCTGCGCTGGCGCTG
>RKCM01000181.1 GCA_014858325.1 Oscillospiraceae bacterium
TGGCAGGCAGCAGCAGGCTCCAGACACTGGCCGCCAGCATGATGCCCGCCGCCATGCCGCAGAGCATCCGCCGGGTGCGCGCTTCGGCGGGCTGCCGCAGCAAAAACACTCCAGCCGCCCCCACCGTGGTGCAAAGCGCCGGCAGCCCCAGCGCCAGCGCAAGGATCCATCCTCTCACATCGCATTCCTCCTTCCCGCCGATGTATGCAAAGCGGCGGCCAAACGTGCAAAAAGACCGTCCGCCGGGTTTTGGCCCAGCAGACGGTCTTTGTCTTTTTGTTCGGTTTTCTGCCGCATTCTGCCGAGGGCCGAGCAACCAGAAATCGCCCTCGGGGGTGCGGTTCGCCCGCCGCCTGCTCGATCAGGCGGGCCGGACGTGCGGCAGGGAGTTTCTTCATTCGCCGACGAAGATCTTGCGCAGCGCGGCGTTGGATTCGATGATCTTCACCAGCAGCACGCCCAGAACGGTGCAGCTGATGAGCTCGCCCACGCCCACGGAGATGCCGTTGGTGATGCAGGCCAGCCAGAGCGGAGCGGAGGAGGTGGGGTCCGGGAACAGGACGGCGATCTCGATGCCGATGATGACGGCATTGAACACCACCGGGGGCAGCGAGGCCGGGATGGCAAGGCCCTTGACGCGGACCTTTGCCAGCTTATAGGTCACCAGGCAGGCCAGCAGGGTGGCCAGGGTGCCGAAGATCACATCCACGATGGTGGAGCCCAGCAGGTTTGCCAAAAAGCAGCCCAGCACCACGCCGGCAATGTACTCGGCGCCAAACACGGGCAGCAGGCAGAGGGCCTCGGCCACGCGCACCTGCACCGCCCCGTAGGAGAGCGGCTGCAGCGCCATGCAGAGCACCACGTAAATGGCTGCGACGACGGCGCAGCGGGCCAGTTTGCGGACAGAAAGGTTCTTCATAACATTCTCCGGCGGAATGAATTTTGACCGCGCAGGGACCGCCAGTTCCTGCGGGTTTGGCCCGGCGCGGTTCGAGGCACGCCGGGGAGCCTAAAATCCTAAGTTGCTCTTTTGGATGCTTGGGGTTGCGCAAAAAGCGCAGCAAAAGGGATTATAGCATATTTTCGACTGGATTGCAACCAAAAACAGCCGCTGCATTCGGCAGCGGCTGCTCCAACGGCTTCTTTTCCGGCGTCTCACCCTCTGGGGTGGCCCACATACACCAGCGCGATGGTATCGGGGCCGGTGTTGGCGGACACCACGCCGCCCAGCGTAAAGGTGATGAGCGGGGCCTTGCCGAAGGCTTTCCGGCAGGCCTTTTCCAGCTCGGCGGCCTGGGGGATGTTGGTGTGGCCGATCATATAATCAAAGTCCTCCACATCCCCTGCCCGCTTTTTGCACAGCTCGATCATGGCGGGCACCACCTTGTCGTCGCCGCGCACCTTACCCTCCACCTTGGTCTTGCCGTCGATGAGGGTGATGATGGGGCGAATGCCCATCAGCTCGCCCATGACGGCGGCGGCGGCGGAGATGCGGCCGCTCTTCTTCATCTGCTTGAGGCTGTAGGGTCCCAGAATGACCTCCATACGGTCCATTTTGTCCTCAAACTCGTGGATCACATGGGCGATCTCCGCGCCGTTGCGCAGCTTGCGGGCCATCTCGCACAGATACCAGCCAAACACCATGGAGTAGGTGTGAGGGTCAACGAGGTGGATGCGCAGGTGGTGCTCCGGCCGCTCCTCCCGCAGCATCCCCTGCGCCATCACGGCGTTGTTGTAGGTGGAGGAGCCGGATTTATTGATGGGCACATGGATGACGTCGGTGTAGCCCTCATCCACATACTGGCAATATTTTTCGCAGAACTGGAGGGGGGTGATGGCGGCGGTGGAGGGGATGCCCTTCGCCTGCCGCATCTTCTCGTAAAACTCGATGTTGGTGCAGCTCTCCCGCTCCACGTAGTCCACATCGTCCAGCAGGATGTGGAAGCCCATGATGTCGATGCCGTATTTCTCGGCCAGCTCCTGCGGGATATCGCAGGAGGAATCGGTCAAAATTGCGATCTTGCTCATAGTGTCCTCATTTCCATTCATAGTCACGCAGATGGCCGTGGTCCAGCAGCTCGGGGAAATCCCACTGGCGGAGGGCCTCATACACCCCCACCGCCACGCTGTTGGAAAGGTTCAGGCTGCGGCAGCTGTCCCGCATGGGCATCCGCACACAGTGGTCCTGGTTTTGGGCCAGCAATGCTTCCGGTAGGCCCGCGTCCTCCCGGCCAAAGACCAGATACGCGCCGTCCGGGTAGGCCACATCGGTGTAACGCTGGGGCGCTTTGGTCGTAAAATAGTAGTAGGGGCCTTCGTTTTTGGCAAAAAAGTCGTCCAGACCATCGTAGTAGTGGATATCCAGATAATGCCAGTAATCCAGCCCGGCGTGCTTGAGCTTTTTATCGTCGATGGCAAAGCCCATGGGCCCCACCAGATGCAGCCGACAGGCCGTGCAGGCGCAGGTGCGGGCCACGTTGCCGGTGTTCTGGGGGATGCGGGGCTCCACCAGCACGATGTTCAGCGTCGGTTTGTGGTTTGGTTCCATCCTGCCGCCCCCTTACCAGCCCTGCTGCGGGCAAAGCCGGGGCAGCAGCGGCTCAAACCAGACGCCAAAGCGGGTGTCCTGCCCGGCGGGCGTCTTCTGGATGGCCAGCGAGACGAACTCCGCCGCGTTGTCCGCTGCGGCGCTGAGGGCGTTGCCCTGAATGAGCGAGCCGATGAGCACCGCACCGTAAAGGTCCCCGGTACCGGGGAAGCTGCGGTCGATGTGCAGCTTTTTGATCACGAACCGCTCGCGGCCCGCGCCCGCGCAGCCGATGTACTTGCCCAGTGGCACCCCCGTGACGATGGCACCGGGGCAAAGCGTCGTCAGCTCGTCGGCCAGGGCCTGGGCCGCCGCCTCGTCGTAGGCCGTGGGCAGGGCCTGCTTTTCCAGCAGCAGCCCGGCCTCGGTGGCATTGGGCAGGATGAGGTCGGCCCGGCGGCAGAGCGCCCGCATCCGGGCAATGAGCTCCGGCGTTACGGAGGCGTAGGCTTTGCCGTTATCCCCCATCACCGGGTCCACCACCTTGTGTGCGCCCGGCCACAGGTCAAAGGCCTTTTCGGCCAGAGCCACCTGCGCCTCACCGCCCAGGTAGCCCGTGTAGATGCAATCAAAGCTCAGCCCCAGCTCCCGGTAGTGGTCCAGCGCCGCCAGACCGTAGCCGCAGCCATCCAGCCGGGCCGGGGTGCCCAGGCCCCCCGTATGGGTGGAGAGCACCACCGTGGGCAACGCCACGGGCTGCACGCCCATGACCGACAGCACCGGCAGGATGACCGCCAGGCTGCAGCGGCCCACGCCGGAAAGATCGTGGATGCAGAGCACTTTTTTCGGTTCCGTCAATTTCAGCAAAAAAAGCAGCCTCCTTCGCAGAATGCGCCGCACCCGGCAAAGCAGAGCCGGATTTTTCAGCGTATCATAAAGTATACCACATTTTTGCGCGCAAAAAAAGCGTATAGTGGATTCTTTGTTGGAAATACTAGGGCCATCGCCAAAAAAATTTCAAGATCAGAGAGGAGAATCCCCCATGAAACAGTCCTGTCCCGTCTCTTCCGCCGCCCCCATGCTGCTGGGTATGGCCGCCGGAGCCGCTCTGGGTGCCGCAGGCGCGCTTGCCGCCACTCAGGAACAGCGCCAAATGAAGCGCACCGCCCGCAAGCTGGCCAAGGGGGCCGAGCACGCCATCTGCCAGCTGGACCAGCTGGTGGATGATTTTGTGGAAAAGCACATGGAGGGCTGACAGCCCGCACAAACAGCGGCCCCCGCCGAGAGAACGCACTCCCGGCGGGGGCCTGTTGTCTGTTGGGCAGCTTCTGCTCCGCATGGAAGAGAAGCTGCGCTTTTCCGTTTGATAACAAGTTATAGATTGACAGGGGGGATGTATAGACAAAAAGAAAAGCAGCAGCGTAACCATTGCGCTGCTGCTAAAAGTGGACCTAGAGGGATTCGAACCCTTGACCTCTCGGATGCGAACCGAACGCTCTCCCAACTGAGCTATAGGCCCATAGAAACAATCCGAGCTCCCTCTTCCTTTCGGAAGCGACAGCTCGGACTGTTGCATTTGGTCCGAGTGGCGAGAATCGAACTCACGGCCTCTTGAACCCCATTCAAGCGCGCTACCAAAACTGCGCTACACCCGGATATTTCGTTGTGAGCTTGTCGCTCACAGCTCATTTAGTATACCCGAGGAAGGCCGTTTTGTCAAGCGCTTTTTTCAAATTTTTTCAAGTTCTTCTTCGTCGTTTTCGGCGGTCTCGTCGATGGACATTTCGCGCTTCGGTGGTGCGTCAAATTCCACCGTGGCAAGGGCCGCTGCAAAGACGCTTTCGGCTCCGGCGGCCAGCAGCGCCTGGGTGCAGGCGGCGGCAGTGGCCCCGGTGGTGATGACGTCGTCCACCAGCAGCACCCGCTTGCCCTCCACCTGCGCCGGGTCGGCGGCAAACACGCCCGCCACGTTGGCCATCCGCTCATCGAGGGAGAGCCCGGCCTGCCGCTTCTTGTGCCGGGTCCGGCGGAGCGCATGGGGCAGCAGGGGCACCCCCAGCGCCTCGGCCAGAGGCCGGGCCAGCCGTTCGGGCACATTGTACCCTCTCGCCCGGCCGGAGGCAGGCACCGGCACGATGCAGTCGTACCCCAGCGCGCCTCCGCTCACCGGGGTGGAGCGGGGCTCCATGCCGCAAAGCGTTTTCTCGCTGCCAAACAGCAGGCGGGGCAGCTCCAGCCCCAGCTCGTCGGCGGTCCAGGGCTCTCCGTTGTATTTGGCGCGGAGGATGGCCCCGCGCACCCGGCCCTCGTAGCGGTAGGGCGCGGCTGCCCCCTGCAAGCGGCCAAGGTAATGTTTGGCCGGGTCCAGCCGCATCCCGGGCCTGCGGCGGAGGTCTTCCAGCTCCGGCGCGCAGTCCGGGCAGGCGAGCACGCGGCCCAGCACCCGCCCGCAGAAGGGACAGCGGCGCGGGTAGACCAGCAGCCGCAGCGAACGCAGCGGCCCCATCAGTCCTTCTTCACCGCAATGATGACGCGGACCTTCTTGCCCGCCGTGCAGCCAAAGTTGTCGTACCAGCCGGTCAGGTAATAGTCGTCCGAGTTGACGGAGGTGAGCTTGGTAGCATAATACTGGCCCTTGTACCACAGGTAGACCTGGGCGTCGTCGGCCATCTCGTAGCGGTTTCCGCCCGAGGAGAGGACGGAGGCCGCGCCCACCTTGTCGATCCGCATGGGCATCAGCTGCACCATCTTCTTCACCGCGCCGGAGGTCTCCTGACTGACGGCGATGCCGCCCGCCAGGACGGGGTATTTGATGGAGGTGGTGAGGGCTGTCTGCTGGCCGTTGACGAAGCAGACGTAGGTGGCTCCGCCGCCGATGAAGTTGAAGATCTTGTTGTAGGGTGCGCCGGTGATGTTGCCGATCTGCCGGAAACCGATGCCCAGCAGGCCCGCCGTATTGCCGGTGAGCTTGTCCCACGAGGTGCTGAGGATATCGCCGGAGACGACGCCCCACAAAATTTCACTGGTGGTAGGGACAAGCAAATTGCGGGTCTCGTTCACCACCGCGTCCACATCGATGTCGCCGGTGCCGGTGCCGGTGTTGGTGCCGGTGTTGGAGCTGCTGAGGAGGGTCTTGATGTCGGCGTAATTGGCGGCCAGATTCTTGATGTCGTCCAGCACGCCGTACTTCCACAGGTCACCCGTCACATCCTTCAGGATGAGGCGGTCGATCTGCCCCGCCGCATTGGTGGTGTAGTAGCGCACGTCGGAGTCCGAAAGCGTTACCCCCGATAGGCGGCTGGGACGAACCGTCCCAGCCACACCTCCTGACGTCGTATCCAGAATCTCCACGTCGTCCGCCAGCTGGGCATTGCCCAGGGCGGTGGCGTCTGCGTTCACGGTGCCGCTGGTGGATTTGCCGCTGATGCTCTTCACGCTCTCGCCGTCGCTGTTCACGGTGATCTGCACCAGCCAGCCCGTGGGGAAATTGAGGCTCTTGTCCACGTTCACGCTGCGGGTAATGCCGTCGGTGCACATAACGGAAACGTTCTGCAGCACATCCGCGCCGTTTTCTTCCACAAGGCTGCGGGTGGCGGACTGCACAACGCCGTAGAAGACCTCGTCGGCCTCCTTCCCGGTGACGATGCCGGCGGCTTCATTGTTCATGCCCAGCAGCAGGGTCACCACCTGGCCCACGCCGCCGCCGTTGAGGGAGGACACCTGCGAAGCCACGGCGGTGCTGCCCAGCGTGTAGCTGCTGCCCGCCACGGTGATGGCCGTGGGCGCACTGGCCGAGGGGGACACTGCCGTGATGCGGCCTGCCGCCTTGCGGGTATAGATCCATACGGTCTGTAAGCTTTCGCTGTAATAATACACATCGTACTGGTTCAGTTCCGCAGAGGGCGACACCTTATCGTTGCGGTAAACGGCCACCGGGGCAAAGGGCAGCTGGGTGTCGGCCCCAGCCACAAAGGGGCCCTGCAGGCTGCTCATCAGCACGGTGGACCCATCCACCTGCCCGTTGGAGACGGTGAAGCCCAGGCTCGTGCCGTAGGCGCTGCCGGAGGCCGTGTTGGCCGTCAGGGCGTTGTACAGCAGGGCGGCACAGTCCTGGTAGTTCATGGCCTCGCCCGGCTTGCGCTCCAGGTTGGTGCGCAGGCCGATCTCACTGGCCTTGTTGAGCTGGGCGTTGGGGAAAGAGCCGTTCAGCTCGGTCATCTTGTAGCCCATCAGCTTGAGCACGGCGGTGCAGGCTTCCTCCAGTGTCACGGCGTTGTCCGGGCGGTAGCTGCCGTCGGTGTAGCCGTTCAGCCAGCCCTGCTGCACCGCAATGCGGATGTAGGGGGCCCAGGGGGAGGTGCCGGGCACATCGGTATAAAGGGTGCCCACGGTGCCCTGCGCGCCCACGCTCTCCCGGAAGGTAGAGAAGGCCACCAGCATTCTGGCAAAGGCCCCGCGGGTAACGGCGGCGTTCAGCGCCCCGGTCTGGGTGTTGTCCATGGCTCCCAGCGTGACAGCGAACTGGACAGCGGTGTTGTTGTTTGCCGCCGACGCCGGAAGCACGAGCATCGAGACAGCGATGCACGCCGCCAGCAGCAGTGCAAGAAGTTTTTTCTTCATGGCTTTTATCTCCTTAAGTCTTGGCTCCCCTGCTAGGGGAGCTGTCGCCGTAGGCGACTGAGAGGTTTAGTCGTACCGCAATGCGTCGATGGGGTTCAGCTTGGCGGCGCGCCTTGCGGGCAGATAGCCGAACAGTACGCCAATGCCTGCTGAGATGCTGAACGCCACTACGATGGAGTTGAAGGACGGGCTGACGGTAATATCCGTGCCGTCGGTGAACATGGGCAGCACCTGATTGGCCGCCATCGAGACGATGTAGCCCAGCACGATGCCCAGTGCGCCGCCGATGGCGGACGTCGTGGCCGCCTCGGTGACGAACTGCGCCAGGATCACCCGCTCCTTTGCGCCCATGGCCTTACGGATGCCGATCTCCTTGGTCCGCTCCGTCACCGACACCAGCATGATGTTCATGATGCCGATGCCACCCACCAGCAGCGAGATGCTGGCAATGCCCGTGAGGATGACGATGACCATGTGGATCATCTTGTTCATCTCCTCCAGCCACTCGCTGGCCGAGTAGACGTAGTAGGCGTCGCTGCTCTTAAAGATGTCGTACAGGCCCTGCTCCATGGCGGCCTTGGCCTCGTTGGCCTGGTTCTCGTCCACCATGACGGCGATGTAGGAGTCCGCCGCGCTCTTCTGCGACAGCCGCATGGCCGTGGAGTAGGGCAGGTAGATGCAGTCGTCGTCGTTGCCCTCCTGCATGGTGGGGTCGCTGATCTTGGGGCTCAGCACGCCCACGATGCGGAACTTGTAGGCTCCCAGCTTGATGGTCTGGCCCACGCCGTTGCCGCCAAAGGCGGTGCGGTTGATGAAATCGCCGATGACGCACACCTGCTTGTTGTCCTTGATGTCCATATACTGCAGGCTGCGCCCTTTGGCGAGGGTGTAGTTTTTCAGTGCGCTGTAGTTTTCATCCACCCCGTACACATAGGAGTAACGGTAGGTGGTGGTGCCCACCTTGGGGGTGTTGCTGCTGAAATCGATCTGGGGCGAGACGGCTTTCAGCAGGTCGGGGTTTTCCTTTGCAATGTCGTACACATCCTCCACCGAGGCCGAGCGGGAGCCGTAGCCCCAGATGCTGATGGAGAGGGTGTTGGTGCCCATGGCCGAAAAGCTGTCCCGCATACTTTTCGTCATGCCGTTGCCCAGCCCCACGATGACGATGACCGCCATCACGCCGATGATGATGCCCAGCATGGTCAAAAAGGTACGCAGCTTGTTGCTCCACACATTCTGGAGGGCCTGACGGAAGGTTTCCAGGATCATGCCGTCACCCCCTTATTCCCGTTTGCAATGGGCTGCAGGTTGGGCTGCACCACGGCCTCCGGGGCATGGGCGTCGCCGTCGTAGACGACCTGCCCGTCCTCCAGCCGGATGATGCGCTGGGCCTGCGTGGCAATGGAGTTGTCGTGGGTGATGAGGACAACGGTGTGTCCCTGTTGGTTCAGCTGCTGCAGCATCCCCAGCACCTCGCGGCCGGTGTGGCTGTCCAGTGCGCCGGTGGGCTCGTCGGCCAGGATGATGGGCGGGTTCCCCGCCAGCGCCCGCGCAATGGAGACGCGCTGCTGCTGGCCGCCGGAAAGCTGGTTGGGCTTGTTTTTGAGCTTATCGCCCAAGCCCACCTGCTCCAGCACCTCTTTGGCCCGCTTGTGGCGCTGGGCCCGGGGCATTCCCGCGTAGACCAGGGGCACCTCCACGTTTTCCATCAGGTTCAGCTTGGGCAGCAGGTTGTACTGCTGGAAGATGAAGCCCAGCATCTCGTTGCGGATGATGGCCAGCTCGTTGCGGTTCATCTTGCCCACGTCTTTTCCGTTCAGGCGGTAGGTGCCGTAGGTGGGCACATCCAGGCAGCCGATGATGTTCATGCAGGTGGATTTGCCCGAGCCGGACTGGCCCACGATGGCCACGAACTCGCCCTTTTGGATGCTCATGCTGATGTGGTCGGCCGCCTTTACGATCGTGTCGCCCATCGGATAATACTTGCACACGCCGTCAAATTCGATCAGTGCGCTCATGCTCGCCCTCCTTTACCACATGGAACCGTCGTCGTAGTATTCGCCGGTGACGGAGTTGGGGTCGTAGGCGATGGTGTCCTCGGCCTTCAGGCCGCTGGTGATCTGGGTGTAGTCGTCGTCGCTCACGCCGGTCTTCACCTCCACATAGACGTAGCCGTCGGGGGCTTCCATCTCGGGGGCTGCGTTGGCGGCGCTGGGCGAATCTTTGGTCACCAGCACATAGCCGCCCTGCACGATGGCGGCATTGGGCACGCAGAGGGCGCTGGTGGCATTGGCCACCACGATCTCCGCGTTGGCGTTCATGCCCGGGCGCAGACCGTCGATGTCGTCGATGCGGACGGTGACGGGGTAGGTGGTGGTGCCGCCGGAGGAGGAGCCCTTCATGGAAACACGGGTCACCTCACCGACGTAGGTCTTGTCGGGCACAGCGTCCGCCGTCACCTGCACGCTCTGGCCCACGGAAAGGTCGCTCACCTGCAGCTCGTCCACATTGATGACCATTTCCAGATAGCTCAGGTCATACAGCACGCAGAGGGTGGTGCCGCTGGTGAGGGCATCCCCCGCCTTCACGTCCTTTTCAATCACGGTGCCGCTGATGGGGGCCGTGATGGTGTAGTTGTTCATGGTGTCCTGCAGGTTCTCCATGGAGATCTGGGCGCTGCGCAGGGTCTCGGAGGCGGACTGGATGCTCTCGGTCAGATCGTCGCCGGAAAGCTCGATGAGGATGGCGTCCTGTGCCGCAGCATCGCCCTCCCGCACGTTGATGGCCGAGACAGTGCCTGCCGCCGGGGCAGTCAGGGTGCGCTCCGCCTGATAGGCGAAGGTGGCCGAGGCAATGGAGCTGACGCCGTTGATGTTGGCGGTGGCCGCCTGCGCGGTGGTCAGGCCGCCCGCGTTCCGCACCGCAATGGTCACGGTGCGGGTCAGCAGGTTGCCGGTGCTCAGCTCGTCGGTGCCGGTCACTGCGGTAATGGTGCCCTCCAGCGTCTCAAAGGTGCCGTCCAGCACCACCTGTGCGCTCTGCCCCACCGAGAAATTGGCGGCGTCTGCTGCGGGGAACAGCAGGCTCAGCATCATCTTGGAGCTGTCGCGGATGACCGCCACCTCCTGCCCGCTGGTCACCTCGTCGCCCTTGGCCACCTTCAGGCTGCTGACGACGCCCGCCACCTCGGCCCGGACGTACTGCCGGTCCACGGTCTTGTCGTAGCTGCGCTGGGCCTGCTGCAGGGCGATGGATGCCTTTTCCAGGTTAGTGGAAGCATCGGAGCTGTCAATGGTATAGAGGACGGTGCCTTCCTCCACCACATCGCCTTCCTCAAACTCGCCGGTCAGCACCTTGCCGTCCACCAGCGACTTCACGGTATAGGTATTGGCCGGGTTCAGGGTGCCCGTGCCGCTGAGAGAGTTGGACACATCCCGCAGCTGGGGCACGTCCTCCACATAGCTGGCGTCCGTGTCGGCCTGGTGGGCCTTGCCGGGCTTCAGCAGCAGCACGCCGCCCACCAGCACCACGCAGGCCACCGGCACCAGCCACTTCCAATTCTTTTTCCCAAACTGTTTCGCCTTCTGCACCGGGGTGTCGGCCTCTGCCGCAGGCGCGGCAGGCTGGCTGTCCGGGGCAGCGGCCTTTTTCTTGTTCCAGATCATGCTGTTCCTCCTCGCTTGGCGGGCAGCGGGTGCAAAGTACCCCTCCCGCCATCGGTTCTGAATACTCTAGTAGTGTATCGCATTTTCAAAAAAGAAACAAGGGTCCGAATTTCATTTCACCCTTCTTTGACACATTTTCCCGCGCAAAGCCGTCCCAAAGCCAATTGTAAACCTTTCGCAAACTTCAAAGTTGACGGCAGCAGCCTTTTCTGGTTTAATCAGGGCATCATCGGCGGCCGCCCACACCAAAGGCCGCCTTAGAGGAGGATTTTTTTCTTATGAATCAGTCGAGCAAATTCTCGGTGCGGGACATCTGCTATGCAGGTCTCTTCGCCGCCGTCATCGCCGTGATGGCCCAGATCTCCATCCCCATGCCTCTGGGCGTGCCCATGACCATGCAGACCTTCGCCATCACGCTGGCTGCCGTGGTGCTGGGTTCCAAGCTCTCCGCCATCTCCACTC
>RKCM01000220.1 GCA_014858325.1 Oscillospiraceae bacterium
GGGGTTGTAGTGGTCGCCCCAGAACACGAGGATCACCGGCTCGTCCACCTGCGCGAAATACGCCGTCAGTTTGCCCAGCATAGCGTCCGCATCCCGGACGCCGGTCGCGAAATCTTCCAGTGCGCCCACCGTGCTGGCCTTGAGGCCCGCCGGGTGTTCCAGCACCTTCACCCGCTCCTCGTCTGGGTAGTTGTCCTTATTATAATTGGTATGGTTCTGCATCGTTACCGCGTGCAGGAAGATCGGCGCATCCGAGTTTTCCTTCATCTTCTCGTACTGGCGGATGATCTGGTCGGCCATGGAATCGTCGGTGACAAGGCCGCTGGTCCAGTATTTGTAGCGCACTTTGTCCACGCCGTGCATCTTTTCCAGGCTGATGAATTCGTCAAGGCCCAGATTGGGGTATGCGGTGTCGCGGCTCCAGTATTTGCCCCAGAAGCAGTGCACCGCCGCGGTCTGGTAGCCCTGGGTTTTGAGGTAATTGGGCAGGGCAAACATGGGCTTTGTGACGTGCTGCTGGTAGGGCTTGCTGCCGTTTGGCAGGGAGGAGACCGAGTAGCCCGTCAGGGCCTCAAACTCCACATCGCAGGTGCCGCCGCCAAAGCTGGGGCTGTAGGCCCTGCCCGAAGCGCTCACCTGCTGCAGTGCGTGGAGGTTGGCGGAAACATCCGTGTCAAACTTGTAGCCATACTGCTCCAGCTCGGAGACGTCCCAATAGGATTCGTCCATCACATAAAGGATCGTCGGCTTCTGTTCTGTCTCCTCCGCCGGAGTCGTCGCTCCGTAGGAATCCGGGTAGAGCGCCTGGGTCGAGTACTTCTCCCCTGCCTCCACGTCATCCAGGATCTCGTTGACGGTCTCCTCTGAGTAGTCCTCAGGCTTGTCGATCTCCAGATTGGTCAGGTTGGTCAAAAAGCCGGTGATGACGCCGTAAGTGCGGTAATAGCGATCCTGCATCCAGGCGTCGGGCAGGATGCCCAGTTCCTGTGTCACCGCAGGCTGCAGATACACGCCAAATACCAGCAGGCAGCCCGCCGCCGCACTGGCCCCAAAGCCCGCCAGCCGGGCGGTCCATTTCACCTTGGGGCGGCCGCGGTACAGGAAGAACGAACCCACCACCATGGCCAGGATCAGGGCGATGGAGACCGCCATGCTTTTCTGGATATGGATGCCAGCCGCAGACGCCACACCCGCCGCCTCCGACACCTGAGCCAGGTCCCACGGCAGAAAAGGCTCGCCCCGCAGTTGCAGCGTGTAAAAATCCACCGCAGCGGGCACACAGCCCAGCACTGCCATTCCCAGTGTAGCCAGCGGCGCAAAGCGGCTCAGCCAGTCCAGCGTGAGCCAGACCAGAAGCAGGAGCCCCCAGGCAAGGGCATAAGCCTCCCAATGGGGCCCAATGTACTGGATAAACGCATCGGCGTCCAGCGTACCCCGGGCGATCCACTCCGTCATCGCCAGCACGGCCAGTGCGGCCAACGGCGGAAAAATCAGGCGCACCAGTGTGAGTCCGGGTGCGCATTTCGATTGTTTGGTCATCTTGTTTTCTCCCATGGATTCTTTTTACGTTTGGTGCGGGCGGTTTGTAGGAGGAAACCGCCCATAGTTTCCTATTATAGCGCACTCCTCGCCAAAATCCAGTCCTCTCCCTGCAAAAAACGGTGAAAAACTTTCACCCATTCAGCCAGCGTTTTAAACGAGCGAAAACACCTTCGCCTGCCGCTGCTTTTTCTGTGCCGTTTTCCCGGGGCGGCAGCACAGTGTGCACCAGGATCGCGTCCTGCCCGATGGTCTCAATGTCGCCCCATGGGATGATCAGCTCTTCGTCACGGCCCAAAAGGCCGAACAGCTTTGGCTGGCCCAGAAGCCGCAGGTTCTCGATGCGGGCCGTGGCCGGGTCAAAGGTCAGATCATCCGCTTTGCCCAGACAGACGCCGTTTTGCAGCTGCACGATCTCCTTGGTGCAAAGATCCCGAAATGTCATGGCATCGCCCCCTCTCCCCCAGTCTATTCCGCACGGGGGATGTCCCATGCAAAAAGAGTGGAAAATGCTGGGGCGCTTGTGCTATAATAGCCTCAGGAAATTTTTACAAAACCGAGGAAAACGGAAATGTATCAGAACATTATTTTCGATCTTGGCGGGGTCATGGTGGATTTTGACCCGAAGGAATATCTGGTAGACCGTTTCTGCAACGCAGAGACGGAAGAGCAGGTCAGCCAGCTGACCTTTGAGAGCGAGGAGTGGAAGCTGCTGGATGCCGGCCTCATCACCCGGCTGGAAGCCAACCAGCGGATGCTGGCCCGGGCCAAGGCACAGGGCCGCGCCTTTGAGGTGCAGGGCGTTTTGGACGACTGGATGCACATTCTCCGCCCCCGCCGCAGGATGCAGGAGCTGGTGCGCAAGCTCAAAGCCCACGGCTACTGTGTCTACTACCTGAGCAACATCCCCGAGGATGTGCTGGCGCTTTTGACGGAGCGGGATCTGCAGGGCCTCTTCGATGGCGGCGTCGCTTCGTGCGAAGTACACATCAACAAGCCCGACCCCCGCATTTATCAGGCACTTCTGGACAAATATCACCTCAAGGCCAGCGAGTGTGTCTTCATCGACGACCGCCGGGAAAATGTGCAGGCCGCCTTTGAGCTGGGCTTTGCAGGCATCCAGATGAAGGACAGTGTCGGCACCCTGGTGCGGAGCCTGGCCACCTGCAACGTCGTGATAAGATGACAAAATCCCCGCCGGGCAGTCGCAGCAGGCTGTCCGGCGGGGATTTTTCAGGCACAGAAGTTACTTTTTCTCGTAGTTCTGGCAGTAGTGGGGCGTATCCACCTGCTGGGTAGAGCAGGTGCAGCGCTCGGTCACCTTGATCTGCGGCAGGTCACACTTGCAGCTCTCCACATTGTGGCGGCACTCGCAGACGTCGCAGACAACACCCGTGTTTTCCATTTGTATCACCTCTCTTTGCCCATAGGTTACCCCATGGAGCCGTTGGCGATACAGGAAATTTTTGGTTTTTTACCAGGCAGCCAGGTCAGCGCCCAGCTTGCGGCAGGCAGCCTGTGCGTCATCGTCGGGCGTCTCGTTGCAGATGAGGCCCTCCTCGTTGAACAGGACTGCGCCGTCTTCCTTGGCGCGCTCGCACCAGTCGCGCATCCACTGACCGTCACCCCAGCCATAGGAGCCGAACAAGGCGACCTTCTTGCCGTTCAGTGCGCTCTCCAGGCCGGAGAACATCGGCTCAAACTCGCTCTCTTCCAGCTGCTCTGCGCCCATAGCGGGGCAGCCGAAGGCGATGACGTCGAATTCGCCCACCTTGGCGGCGGTCATTTCGGCACAGGGCACGATGGTGGCGGCAGCGCCAGCCCCCTCCGCGATGCAGTTTGCCATGGTCTCGGTGTTGCCGGTGGCGCTCCAGAATACGATTGCTACTTTGCTCATAACGATTCAGCCTCTTTCCTGTATTTTAGTTAGTTAATTCTAACTTTCAGTTGGAAAAAATAGCGTCGCGGAAGATACGACGCGATTTCTTGAGGTTAGGCTTTTCTAACCATCAACAGAATACCACAGCCCTGCGGCCCTGTCAAGCCAATTTCGCAAAATAGTTTGTGTTAACTTACTATAGCCATTCCATAACCGCACTCAGCATTCCGAACAGCAACGGCTGGTGCAGAAGATACACCACCAGCGAGTGCCGCCCCAGCCAGCCCAGCGGCAGGCAGACCGAGCGGCGCAGCGGTTCCATCCGGCTCTTCCCCACGAGAGCGTGCAGATAGTACCCCGCCCAGAACAAAAACAGCCACGGCAGCAGCGGGAAGTAATCGGTGGAGTAAAAACCCTGTGGGAAAAAGCCAAGGTAGGCCGTAAAGAGGTTGGCATAGAGAAAACGCGGCAGCACCAGCTGCACCCCGCCAAAGCCCCAGTATCCCCGCTGGCCCGGGTAGGTCAACGCAAACAGCGCAAAGCTGACAACGGCCCCCACCCCCGCCGGGATGCGGCGCAAAAGCGGCTGCGCCAGCGTCGTCAGCACCATGGCAGAGCCAAGAAAGGTCAGCACGCCAAAGAGCACGAGGTCGGCGGGCAGGAGCAGCGCCGTCACCGCCGTGACCAGCGCCCCGGCCCCGAAGACCACTGCCCCCCGTTTGTACGGGTGACGCCCCAGCGGAAGGCAGAAGCCCGACAGCAGAATAAACACCCAGCAGATGCTTTGCTGCCACCAGTGCCCCGGCTGCCCCGTGTACCACGCCAGCGGCACCCCGAACAAAAACACCACGTCCCACAACCCATGGTAGAGCATCATGCTGAGCAGATCCAGCCCGCGCAGCTCATCCAGGAGGGCATAGCGGGAGGAAATCTGGGGCGTTGTCATGGAAAAGACTCCTTTGCAGTTTACTGGTGCTATTGTATCTCCTGCTGCCGGGGGATGTCAACCTGCAAAAAAAGCTGCCGTGCAGCCAAAGCCACACAGCAGCTTTTCTTTTTACCAGAGAACGATCTTGCAGACGCTTACAGCTCCACGTTGAAGTAGCGCTTCAGCAGGCCCTCGAAGCCGCGGCCATGGCGAGCCTCGTCCTTTGCCATCTCGTGGACGGTATCGTGGATGGCGTCCAGATTCAGAGCCTTTGCCTTCTTGGCCAGATCCATCTTGCCGGCGCAGGCGCCGCACTCTGCCTCAGCGCGCATCATCAGATTCTTCTTGGTGCTGTCGGTGACGACCTCACCCAGCAGCTCAGCGAAACGGGATGCGTGGTCAGCCTCCTCGTAAGCATAGCGCTTGTAGGCCTCTGCGATCTCGGGATAGCCCTCACGCTCAGCAACGCGGGCCATGGCCAGATACATGCCGACCTCGCTGCACTCACCCTCGAAGTTGGCGCGCAGGCCGTCTACGATCTCCTGAGGAACGCCCTCTGCCTTGCCGATGCCCACAACGTGCTCGGTGACATAGGTGTTGCCGGTCTTTTCCACAAAAGCGGAAGCAGGAGCCTTGCAAACGGGGCACTGCTCGGGGATGGAGCCTTCAGCGATGTAGCCACAGACGGTGCAAACGTACTTTTTCATAAGTCAAATCCTCCAGAAATTTTTTTGGTTTGTATTCTCGGGCCTCCCAGTGTTGGTACTTTGGTACGGGCGGCCTTGGTTTCTGAGGCTATTATAGCGAACAATTCCTAGTTAGTCAAGAAGAACAAGTGAGAATTATTCGCATTTAATAGTTTGTTTACAAAGTGCGTGTTTTATACCTGAAGGTTGCCGCTGGAGGGAGCATCCGCGCCATCGGCGGCATCAAATTCGTAATCGTTGCCTGGCAGGATGGCGTTCAGCGCAATGCCCACGATGGCGGCGATGGCCAGGCCGGACAGGTTGATGGAGACGCCTGCAATGGCAAAGGTCAGGCCGCCCACCGAGTTGAAGCCCAGCGCCGACACCAGAATGACAGCGGCAATGATGAGGTTGCGGCTGTTGGTGAAGTCCACCTGATTTTCGACCACATTGCGGACACCGATGGCCGAGATCATGCCGTACAGCACAAAGCTGATGCCGCCGATGATGCCGGTGGGGATGGTGTTGATGACAGCCTCAAACTTGGGGCTGAAGCTGAGAATGACGGCCAGCACCGCAGCGATGCGGATGACCAGCGGGTCGTAGATCTTGCTGAGAGCCAGCACGCCGGTGTTCTCGCCGTAGGTGGTGTTGGCCGGGCCGCCCAGCAGGCCGGCCATCGTCGTGGCAAGGCCGTCGCCCATGAGGGTGCGGTTCAGGCCGGGGTCATTGATATAGTTGTGGCCCACGGTGGCGCTGATGGCGGCAATGTCGCCGACGTGCTCCATCATAGTCGCCAGTGCAATGGGGATGATGGTGAACAGAGCGCTGATGAACTCGGGGCTGCCGTCGATGGCAAACAGGCCCATGGCAGATCGATGCAGGGGCACACCGAACCAACTGGCCTCAGCAATGCGGGCAAAATCCACCGCGCCGGTGACCAGAGCCACGGCGTAGGAGACCAGGACGCCGATGAGGATGGGCAGGATCTTGACCATGCCCTTGCCCCAGATGTTGCAGACGATGACGGTGCCCAGTGCCACAAAGGCCAGCAGCCAGTTGGCCTGGCAGTTGTTGATGGCGGAGGGAGCCAGGATCAGGCCGATGGCAATGATGATGGGGCCCGTGACCACCGGCGGGAAGAATTTCATGATGCGGCGGATGCCGAAGGTGGAGATCAGCAGGCTGACCACCAGATACACCAGGCCCGAGAAGGCCACGCCCGCGCAGGCGTAGGGCAGCATCTTGGTGTTGGCGACGGTCAGGTTGCCGTCCGCGTCGGCCAGCATGGGGGCCACGATGGAAAAGCCGCCCAGATAAGCAAACGAAGAGCCCAGGAAGGCAGGCACCTTTTTCTTGGTGATGAAGTGGAACAGCAGCGTGCCCAGACCTGCGCACAGCAGGGTGGTGGAAACGCTCAGGCCCGTCAGCAGCGGCACCAGAACGGTAGCGCCGAACATGGCAAACATGTGCTGCACACCCAGAATAAACATCCGGCCGGTGCCCAGCTGGCGGGCATCGTAAATGCCCTTGGAATAATCGATGGTTTGATTCATGAGATCCTCCTTTGCAAACCAGCCCCGAAAAAAGAGGCACCACCGCACAAAAACGGCAATGCCTCTTTGGATCAGGGTCTATCCAACGATGGAACGGAAACAACAGCTTCACGGCTTCGGGTCTTCCAATGCTTCATACTGCTCTCCCCTTTCCTTCTCTATCCTAGAGAGTATACCAGAAATCGCAGCCTGTTGCAATGGCTTTTCGCCTTTTTCCGCTCTGCATCTTGCATTCCGGGCCAAGGGGCACTATAATATTACCTACTAAGATCGTTTATTATAGAGGGATTTTCATGATTTATTTGGATTATTCCGCCAACACCCCTGTCGATGAGCGGGTGCTGGCACAGTTCTGCGCGGTAGAGCGTCGCTGCCCCGGCAACGCCAACTCCCACCATCAGGCGGGGGCCGCTGCCAAAGCGGAGATCGACCACGCCACCCAAACCATCGCCCAGCTGCTGCGGGTGCAGCCTGCGGAGATCATCTACACCTCCGGGGCCAGCGAGTCCAACAACTTTGCGCTCAAAGGTCTGGCGCGGCTGTCCCGCCATGTTGGCAAACACATCATCTCCACCCCGCTGGAGCATTCTTCCGTCAGCGGCACCTTGACCGCCTTGCAGGAGCAGGGCTGCGAGATCGACCTCGTGGACATCAAGCGGGACGGCACCATCGATCTGGACCACCTGAAGGAGCTGCTCCGCCCGGACACCATCGCCGTGGCAGTCACCCTGGTGGACAGCGAGCTGGGCACCGTGCAGCCCGTGCAGGAGATCGCTGAGATCCTGAAAGCCTACCCCCACTGCCATTTCCATGTAGACGCCACCCAGGCGGTGGGAAAGATCCCCGTCTCCTTTGAAGGGGTGGACACCATGAGCCTCACGGCCCACAAATTCTACGGCCTCAACGGCATCGGCCTGCTGCTCAAACGGCGGGGTCTGGCGCTGGAGCCCCTCATCCACGGCGGCGAGAGCACCACCCTCTACCGCAGCGGCACCCCCACCGTGGCGCTGGCTTCTTCGCTGGCGCTGGCGCTGGAACTGGCCGTAGAGCAGCTGCCCCAGCACCGGGACGCTGTCCGCAAAGCCAACGATTTCCTGCGGGCCGAGCTTTCCCGATACCCGAAGGTCAGCATCAACAGCCCGGAGAACGCCATCCCCCAGATTTTGAATCTCAGCGTGCAGGACGTCAAGGGCACCGTCTTCCAGCGGGCACTGGATGAGAAAGGCGTCTGTGTCTCGGTCAAATCCGCCTGCTCATCGGACGGCATGCCCTCCCGGGCCGTTTTTGCCGTCAGCCGGGACCGCCGCAATGCGCTGTCGTCCTGGCGCATCAGCCTGAGCCACCTCACCACCGAGGAAGATTTGCGGGGCTTTCTGGCCGCTTTTGACGCGTGCTACCGCGAGCTGACCGAAACCCACTGACCCATCCCCCAGAAAAGAGAGGAAACAACATACCATGAAACGCGAACTGGAACCCTATCAGATGATCGAACGCAGCATCATCAAGAAATACCGCAAAGAGCTCTGGACCCCCTTCATCGTGGCCGTCAAGCGGTACGAGCTTATCCAGGCGGGCGATAAGATCGCCGTCTGCATCTCGGGCGGCAAGGACTCCATGCTGATGGCAAAGCTCATGCAGGAGCTGCAGAAGCACAGTGACGTGCCCTTTGAGCTGGTCTTTCTCGTGATGGACCCCGGCTACAACGAGATCAACCGCCAGAAGATCGAATCCAACGCCGCGCTGCTCCACATCCCCGTGACCATCTTCGAGAGCAACATCTTCTCGGTGGCCAACAACACGGACAAGAACCCCTGCTATCTCTGCGCCCGGATGCGCCGCGGCCACCTGTACAGCAAGGCCAAGGAGCTGGGCTGCAACAAGATCGCCCTGGGGCATCACTTCAACGACGTCATCGAGACCACCGTGATGAGCATGTTCTACGGCTCCCAGCTGCAGGCTATGCCGCCCATGCTGCACAGCACCAGCTTCCCCGGCATGACCCTCATCCGCCCCATGTACTGCATCAAGGAGGAGGACATCCTCGCGTGGAAGCGCTACAACGATCTGGAATTCATCCAGTGCGCCTGCCGCTTTACCGAGAACTGCACCATGTGCGACAACGGCGGCGGCGGCTCCAAGCGGCAGGAGGTCAAGATCCTGCTCCGCCGCCTCAAACGCGACAACCCCAACATCGAAAACAGCATCTTCCGCAGCATTCACGCCGTGGCGCTGGACACCATGCCCGGCTACAAATCCGAGGGCGTGGAACACAGCTTTCTGGAGCGGTTCCACGCGATGGAAGACGAACCGTAAAATACAAACGAAAAATCCCCCTCAGCCAAAAACTGAGGGGGATTTTTTCATGCCGCCGACGGGGGTCGAACCCGTACTCTATCACTAGAAAGGGATTTTAAGTCCCTCGTGTCTGCCAATTTCACCACAGCGGCACAAAAAAGAGCTGCCGATTTACGACAGCTCTTATAATACAATACAAAGCGCCCTTTGTCAAGAATTGCTTTTTAGACCTTGCCGCCGTGCAGCTCGGCATACATCTTGGAGCGGCACTCTGCCACGGCAGGAGTCATGTTGACGTAATGCTTGTGGGGCATCTCGATCCGCAGCTCGGTCTCCCAGGTCTCCTGGGTGAGCTGCTGGACGATGTAGGCTTTCTTTTCCGCGATGGAGGGCAGGTCGATGGCCAGCTTGCCGCCCAGAATATGGGGCACCAGCAGCTGCTTTACCCGCGTGGGGGTGATGGTCACGGTGCGCTCGATGGCGTCGGGGTCCAGATTGACCATAGTGACGGGCTTGCCCGCCTCGATGACCTCGCCGTCCATAGCGATGAGGTCGCACTGGGCCTGACCGTTTTCGTCGTAGAGACGCCAGGGCATCTTTTTGCCCGGGATGATGGCCTTGCTGGCGGAATCGGAGCACTTCATCTTGGGGGTGTAGCTGCCGTCCGGCTGCTTGACCGCCACCAGCTTGTACACGCCGCCGAAGACGGGGTCGGAAGCCGAGGTGATGAGGTTTTCGCCCACACCGTAGGAGTCAAAGTGGGCGTGCTCGTACAGCTCCATGTTGGCGATCTTTTTCTCGTCCAGACCGTTGGAGGCCACCAGCTTGATGTAGGGCTTCCCGGCGGCATCCAGAGCCTTGCGCAGCCGCTTGGAGCCGCGGGCCAGATCACCCGAATCGATGCGGGCGCTCTTCACGCGGCGGTTGGGGTTATCCGGGTACTTCTCAATGAGGTAATCGTCCAGCTTGATGAGGTTGGGCAGGCCGCTCTCCATGATGTTGTAGGTATCCAGCAGCAGGCTGACCGAATCCGGGTAGGTGTCGGCAAAGGCTTTGAAGGCGTCGAACTCCGTCGGGAAAAACTCGATGAAGCTGTGGGCCACGGTGCCCACGGCCTTGACGTCCGAACCATACTTCATCTCAGCCAGGCAGTTGGCGGTGCCGATGCAGCCGCCCAGCACGGCGGCGTATGCGCCATCGTTGCCCGCGCTCTCGCCCTGGGCCCGGCGGGTGCCGAACTCCATCACGCTGCGGGGGGTATGGGTGTTCAGGCCCACCACCCGGGTCGCCTTGGTCGCGATGAGGCTGTGGAAGTTCATGGTCTGCAGCAGGTAGGTCTCAATGAGGATGGCACCCACCAAATCGCACTCGATGCGGACCATCTGGACGTGGGGGTAGCACACTGTGCCTTCGGGCAGGGCGTACATATCCCCGTTCCAGCGGTAGTTTCTCAGATACTCGCAGAATTCCTGGCTCATGCCCTTGGTGCGCAGCCAGTGGATGTCCTGCTCATTGAAATGGTAGTTCAGCAAAAAGCGGGTCAGCTTGCGCTGGCCGGCGCTGATGGAATACCCCATGTTGTCCGGGTTCTTGCGGAAGAACATATCGAACACGAGGGTGGTATTCTTGAAGCCGTTCAAAAACAGGCAGTTTGCCATCGTAAATTCATAAAAATCCACGACCATTGCGGGGTTGTCGTAGTCCTCATCGGGAATATAAGGCACAACCTTGATTTCGTCCATGAATAAATTCCTCTCTTTTTGGGCAGGTTCACAGGCCTACCTGTCTTGACAGTACGTTTCTACCATGATAGCACCAAATGCGGGTCGGTGCAAGTATTTTTGACGAAAAAGAAGGTGCCGTGCAGCAATCGCACAGCACCTTCTCAAAAAAGATCGTATCGTTTAGCCGTTGATGATGCTGGGGGTCCCGTTCTTCAGCATCACGTCGTGGCTGCCGCCCTCGACGATGGAGGTGGAGGAAACGACGGTCAGCTTCGCCTTCTGCTGCAGCTCGGGGATGGAGAGGGCACCGCAGTTGCACATGGTGCTCTTGACCTTGTACAGGGTGGTCTGGACACCGTCGGCCAAGGAGCCTGCGTAGGGCACATAGCTGTCCACGCCTTCCTCAAAGCTCAGCTTAGTGGCGCCGCCAAGGTCATAACGCTGCCAGTTGCGGGCGCGGTTGGAGCCTTCGCCCCAGTACTCCTTCATATACTGGCCATTGATGCGCACCTTGTTCGTGGGGCTCTCGTCAAAGCGAGCAAAATAACGGCCCAGCATGACGAAATCGGCACCCATGGCCAGAGCGAGGGTGATGTGGTAATCGTGGACGATGCCGCCGTCGGAGCAGATGGGCACGTAGATGC
>RKCM01000207.1 GCA_014858325.1 Oscillospiraceae bacterium
GCCTGTCCTGAAAGACCAGCTCAGGGACACGGAGAAGCGGCTGGCAAACCTTCTGGAAGCCATTGAACAGGGCATCCTGACCCCGACCACCAAGCAGCGATTAGATGAGCTGGAAGCCCGGAAGGAAGCCCTGAACACCAGCATTCTGGAAGAAGAGCTGAAAAAGCCCGTCCTGACCCGTGAGTGGATTCGGTTCTGGCTTGAAAAATTCCGCAAGGGTGACGTGGGCAGCACGGAACACCAGCGGCAGATCATTGATACCTTTGTCAACTCGGTCTACGTCTTTGATGACCGGGTCGTACTCAATTTCAACTTCACGGACGATGCCAAAACGGTCACCCGTGAGGAAGTGTTGGGTTCGAGTGCTGTGGAGAATGCTCCACCACAAAAATCCTCAGACAAATGTCTGGGGATTTTTTGTTTTGCTGGCGCTTTGCGGGATGGTGTGATATACTCGGCTTAGTTCAACAAATCGGAATTTGAAAGGAGAAAACTCATGTATCCGTTAATATCTGTTTTTATTATAGTAGTTGGTGCGCTACTATTGGTTTTTGCAAATAAAATTATAAAAAATAACAAGGTTAATCGAATTGGCATTAAAGTGGTTGGCGGTATTCTAATTATAGTTGGTTTACTTCTGCTATATTTTTTATTATCAGGAAATTGACATTGCCATTATCTAAGTAAGTGAAATTCCCGTTTGCCGCGCTCGTTCCCAGCAGGCTTTGAGGATTTTTTTCCCCATTGACAAAATCATTGAACCAGCGTATAATCATAGTACAAGGTAGCGATACCTCCAAATCGTGTCCGCTCCCCGGCAGGCGGCATACAAGTGGTCGGGATCACACATATTGTCCGCCCCCTGATTGGCGGCCTTATAAGTGTTCAGGATCAAAATATTTGCAGAGCCTCGTCGAAAGACGAGGCTCTGCCTTTATGGGAGGACGTCCATGCTCGACGCGCAGCTTTATTTTCTGTCGGATCAGTATTACATTGATTTTCCGGATGACAAGCTCATGAAAAATAAGGACACCGTCGATGGCGTACCCCATCGGCGGCCCTGTTTTCTGGCTTTTCCCGATGCCAAAAATCCCGCCATCTACTGGCTGGTGCCCATCTCCTCCCAATACGAAAAATACCAGAAGATCGCGCAGGCTAAGATTCAGAAGTATGGCCGCTGCAATACCATCCGCTTTGGCACGGTGCTGGGGCGCAACACCGCTTTTTTGATCCAGAACATCTG
This sequence comes from Oscillospiraceae bacterium, assembly GCA_014858325.1. GTDB lineage: Bacteria > Bacillota > Clostridia > Oscillospirales > Ruminococcaceae > Faecalibacterium. The sequence goes on from RKCM01000207.1 coordinate 1,244, forward strand.
CCCCGTCACGGAGCGCTACTTAACCGCCTACACCAACAAATTTGATGAGCCCATCCGCATTGACGACCGGGTGGCGGCAGATGTCGTTCGGCATTCCCGCGAAGTCCTGGCCATTGCCCGCCGGGGTGCCAAAGTCGTTTTCCCCGATATCTTCAAAATCTACCGCACGCTGGAACAGCAGCTGCTGGATACTCTTTGATTTTATTCTTCCACCGAAAGGATATCTCCCCATGAACTTTGCTTCTGCCCTCACGTTGGTCCGGCAGCGCGCGCCGCTGGTGGACTGCATCACAAATATGGTCACGGTGAACGACTGTGCCAATGTCCTGCTGGCGGTGGGCGGTTCGCCCACCATGGCCTCCGACCCCCGGGAGGTGGCACAGACCGCCGCCGCTGCCGCTGCGCTGGTCTGCAATCTGGGAGCCATCGACAAAGTGGAGTCCATGATCCTCGGCGGGCAGTCGGCCAACCACGCGGGCCGGCCCGTGGTGTTCGACCCCGTGGGCGCGGGCAACACCACCCTGCGGCGGGGCGAATCCGCCCGGCTGCTGGAAAACGTCCGCTTTGCGGTCATCCGGGGCAATGCGTCGGAGATCCGGGCGCTGGCCCGGCACCACGCGGGCGGCAGCGGCGTGGACGTGAGTGAGGCCGACCGCATCACCGAGAAGACCCTGCCCCAGACCGTGGACGCAGCCCGGGCGCTGGCGGGCCAGACCGGGGCCGTGGTGGCCGTGTCCGGCCCCATCGACGTGCTGACCGACGGCGAAACCACCTATCTGCTCCGCAACGGCTGCGCCACCATGTCCCGCATCACGGGCAGCGGCTGTATGCTCACGGCCCTGATGGGGGCCTTCTGCGGGGCAATGCCCGGCGAACCCCTGTCGGCTGCCTGCGCCGCCGCCGCCGCTATGGGCGTGGCGGGCGAAGTGGCCGAGGCAAAGCGCCTTGCCCACGGCACCGGCAGCGCCACCTTCCGCACCGACCTCATCGACGCGGTGTTCAACCTGACCCCCGCCCAGCTGGAAGCCGCCGCCCGGTGCGAGCGGTACAGCGGCTGATTTTTCCAGAGACTGCAAAACGTCCTGCCGGAGAGCTTCCCGGCAGGACGTTTTTGTTTGACTTTTTATTGCATTACATCGTGAACTGGATGGCGCAGAAGGCCGCATAGATGCACAGCAGCCCCACGCCCTGCGCCCGGGAGAGTTTGCCCCGCAGCAGGGCAGGCAGGCACATCAGGACCATGACGGCCAGCATCACGGGCAGGTCCAGCACCAGGCTGGAGTTCACCCCAAACAGGGTGGAGCTCTGGGGGATGGTGAAGGGCGCGATGGTCACGGACATGCCGCTGACCAGCACCAGATTGAAGACGTTGGCCCCCACGATGTTGCCCAGCGAGAGGTCGCTGCAGCCCTTGACGAGGGAGGTAATGGCCGTCACCAGCTCGGGCAGCGAGGTGCCCAGCGCCACAAAGGTCAGGGCGATGACGGATTCCGGCACACCCAGCTCCTGGGCGATGCGGGTGCCGTTGTCCACCAGCAGGTCGGCGCCCACCGCGATGAGCACCGCGCCCGCCACCAGCAGCACGAGGGTCTTCGCCATCGTCATTTCTGCTTCGGCGGCTTCTGCCGGGCCTTCCGCCGGGGCCGGGGCGCGTTTCATCTGGGCCACGTTGGCCGCCATGTAGGCCACGAACAGCGCCAGCATCACAAGGCCCATGGGCCGGGTGAATTTTCCAAAGCCATAGGCCGCCACGCAGTAAATGGCCGCAGCGGCAAAGAAGAAGGCCACCGGGGTGCGCAGGGTCTTGGGGTCCACCGGGCCGGGCCGCACCGCAATGGTAATGGCAGCGATGAGGGCCGCATTGCAGATCACCGAGCCGATGGCGTTGCCGTAGGCGATCTCGCCATGGCCGGACACCGCCGACATGGTGGAGACCATCACCTCCGGCAGGGTGGTGCCGATGGACACCACCGTCGCGCCGATGAGCAGCTCTGGCAGATGGAACCGCCTTGCCAGCGCCGAAGCGCCCTCCACAAACCAGTCGCCGCCCTTGATGAGGCAGAGCAGGCCGACAAGGAACAGTAAAACCGATAACAGCATTCGTTCTCCTCCCGTAACTCGAAACTCCGAAACGTCATTTCAGTATATCCGATTCCGGGCGGAATTACAACGCCTATGGGCCTGCTTTTCCCTCCAAACGCCGTTTTTCACCGCATTTGCGAAGAGCTCGCCGCTCACAGCACGTCCTGCGTCCAGTATTTCAGCTCCTTGGCTGCGTCCCGGGTGACGGAAAGCTCCAGCGCAATGTTGGCGAGTGCAGCCAGGATGGTGACGCTGGCCTTCAGGCTTTCCTTAATAAAGGGCTTATAGGGGCGCAGCACATCCTTGGCCCGGCGCACCATCGTGTGCATCCAGGCGGGCGCACCGCCCTCCACAAGCAGCTGTTCCTCGGGCGTGAGGGCCGCGCACTGGGCCGGAAGCCGGAGCATGGTATCTTTCATGGTATTCTCCTCAAATTGCCGTTTTGTCGTTTGCCTTTATTGTACCACACTCGCCGCCCGCCGACAACACAAAAAGGCTGCTGCCTCTTTGCAGAGTGCAGCAGCCTTGTGGGTACGTTTGACGTCCTGACGAGGTGTGTTTACAGCGCAGCCTTGAAATTGTGATGAGTGGAGCTGTAGTTCACAACTGCTTCCATCAGGGTGACAGGCCACAGCATGGCCTTGACCAACATTTCAGCCGGCTTGACACATACCGTTTCCATACTGTCAATCCCGAACAGAACGACGCAGGCGATCCCAAAACCCAGAATGTAATAGTACATCATCAAACCTCCTGTTAGTTTCGCTTTTGCATTTCCCGGGAGCTTTTTTCCGCTCCCTGCACCTGTATCATACACCCGTTTCAAGATAAAGTCAACACCCCTGTACCACGAAACAATTGCAAGCGTTTTATGAATTTCAGTATGCTCACAAAAGTGAAGTGTTGTCCTGCGCTTTACTTTAATTTCAGCAAGTGATTGCACTGAATTGGTCATCCGGCGCGCACAGACAGCTTTTGTGTGCGGACAGTTTTTCGTTCTTCTTGTGAAAATGCACAAAAGCCCAGGTGTTTTTTGTCCAGAACCATTCTTGTTGCCAAGTGGAAATTGCGCTATAATAAGGGTAATCAATCGGAAAGGAGATCGCAGCTTATGGCAAAGGCATCACAAGTCGTCTTATCGGAAAACGAATATTACCTCATCAAAGCCCCCAACGGGAAGGTGCTGGAAGTAAAGAACTTCAACACGGAGAACGGCGCTGCGATCCGCCTGTGGGATTACGCCGGCCATCCGTGGCAGCAGTGGAGATTTGTGGACGCCGGCGAGGGCCGCTGGCGCATCCAGAACCGCTTTACCGGCAAGATGATCGATCTGGCGCTGGGCGGCGTGCTGGAGGGCACCTGGCTGCACCAGTGGGGCCGCACCAGCGGCCTGAGCCAGTGCTGGGCACTGGAGCCCACCCGCAGCGGCCGCACCCGCATCCGCAATGTGCTGGCCGACAAGTACATCGACCTTGTGGGGATGAACACCTCCAACGGAGCGCAGGCCCAGATCTGGACCTTCGTCTCCGGCGGCAACCAGGAGTGGGACCTTGTCCGGGTGGACGCCGACGTGCAGCAGACCTCTGCCCGTGCCGATGAGCCCCGGGACAAAGAGCCCACCCCCTCCCAGCGGAAGCACCAGAACGATCTGGTGAAGAAGCTCAACAATGCAGGAAAGGGCAGAGCCGCGCGGAAGTAACCTCTCACCGCATCGGTCTGGCTGCGCCAGCGCCTTGCGGAGCTCCCCTAAAAAGGGGAGCCAAGTATAAAGGAGACCCTCCCCATGAACTTAGGAGCTTTTCTGGACCCCGAATACCCCATCTTCAGCACCACGCTGTGCTATCTGGAGCGGGACGACGCCTATCTGATGCTCCACCGCGTGAAAAAGCAGGACGACTACAACCACGATAAATGGGTGGGCGTCGGCGGCAAATTTGAGCGGTTTGAAAGCCCGGAGGAGTGTCTCGTGCGGGAAGTGCGGGAGGAGACCGGCCTGACGCTGACCCGTTACCGCGCCCGGGGGCTTTTGACCTTCGTGCTGGGCAATATGACCGAGTTCATCCACCTTTTCACCGCCGACGGCTGGGAGGGCGAGATGCTCCGGGGCGACGCCTGCCGCGAGGGCGTGCTGGAATGGGTGCCCAAGGAGAAGGTGGACCAGCTGCCCATCTGGGAGGGCGATAAAATTTTCTTCCGCCTGTTAAAAGAGGAGCACCCCTATTTTTCCCTCAAGCTCGTCTACGACGGCGACACCCTCACCGAGGCCGCACTGGACGGCAAACGCATCGTATAATCGGATCACACGCAAAAAATCCCCCGTCCTGTAGGGCGGGGGATTTTTCGGTATGCGCGTATTTTTGGGTTTAGTTCAGCTTCAAATCGCCCTCTTTGATCCAGCCCAGCTTCCGCTCGATCTCGCAGAAGATGCAGCTGAGGACAGCGGGCAGGACGAAGCAGATGAGGACGAGGGCCGCCCAGTCCATGGGGGTGATGGCGGCCTTGGTGCCGTTGGCGATGTCGTTCACCCAGCCGGTGTAAACGCCGATCTGGCCCACAAGGCCGCAGGTGCCCATGCCGGAAGAGACCGCCGCGCCGTTCATCTGCAGCTGGAAGACGCAGGTGGCCAGCGGGCCGGTGATGGCGCTGGCGAGGGTGGGGGCGATCCAGATGCGGGGGTTCTTGACGATGTTGCCCATCTGGAGCATACTGGTGCCCAGGCCCTGGCTGATGAGGCCGCCCACGCCGTTTTCCTGATAGCTCATAAAGGCGAAGCCGATCATCTGGGCGCAGCAGCCCGCCACGGCAGCGCCGCCGGCAAGGCCCGTCAGGCCCAGGGCCGCGCAGATGGCGGCGGAGGAGATGGGCAGCGTCAACGCCACGCCCACGATGACGGAGACCAGGATGCCCATGAGGAAGGGGGCCTGCTCGGTGGCCCACATGATGAGGGTGCCCACCTGCGAAGCCGCCGCGCCGATGGGGGCGGCAATGAGCATCGAGAGGCCGACGCCGGAGAAGATGGTCACCAGCGGGGTGACGAGGATGTCCACCTTGGTCTCCTTGCTCACGGCCTTGCCCAGCTCCGAGGCCACGATGGCGATGATGAGGACGGCCAGCGGGCCGCCTGCCCCGCCCAAGGCGTTGGCCGAGTAGCCCACGGTGACCAGGCTGAACAGCACCAGCGGCGGGCAGTGCAGCGCCCAGCCGATGGCTGCGGCCATGGCCGGGCCGCTCATGGCGGTGGCGTAGCCGCCCAGGTCCACCAGAGCCTCCAGCCCGGTCTGCTGGCCCAGCGTTTTGATGATGGTGCCGATGAGCAGGCTGGCAAACAGGCCCTGCGCCATGGCGCCCAGCGCCTCAATGAGGTAGCGCTGCGGGGTGATGACGATATCTTTCCGTTTTAAGAAATCTTTTACATTTGACATCGGTGTTCTGCCTTTCCAAAAGCGTGTTGCGTTCCGTGCAGCATTCCTGCATGACCATCATGATACCATACACCTGTCAAGACAGCAAGAGGAAATTTGCAAAAAGGATGCACCGCACATAATTTTTGTGCAGAACGTGCAATAATCCGCCGTGCCAAAACGTATTTCAAACGGAGCGGTTTTCCCGTTTGATTTTTTCACCCTTTCGCCCGGCCCATTGCCCCGCTGTGCATTGACGGGGGCGGGGCTTGGGTGTATACTAGAAGAGTCAAAATAGCGATACTAGCGGCTGGGGTCAGCCGCGCAAGATAAAAGTAACGGACGGGGGCCCGTCCGCAAGGTTGGAGGCAGAGCAAGCGTGAAACAGAACAGATCAAACTCGGCAAAGAAAGGCGCACGGCGCGGCGTAGGCCAGACCGTGGCGGCTGTAGTCATGGCGCTTGCCGTCGCCGTGGGCGGCGTGGGCACCACCGCCCTGCTGGCCAACCAGCCTGTGGGCCTGACGGTGGAGCCCGCCGCCATCCAGTGGGAGAGCGAGAGCACCGCTACCCAGAAACCCAGCAAAAATAATACGAAGAAGCCCGCCGTGCAGGCGGACTCGAAGGCGGACGATCCCGCCAAGGCCGGCAGCGAAGCGCCTGCTTCCAGCGAAGCCAAGGCCGAAGCTGCCGTGACCGAGACCAAGTCGGAGCCCACCCCGGAGGCTCCGGCGGCGAGCGAAGTGCCTGCACAAACCCCCGCTGCCCCCGAGCAGCCCGCCGCTCCGGCTGATCCCATGGCAGGCACCGACGGCCTTGAGCAGGAGAACCACTACCCCGTCCTCCAGACCGAGACCGACGCGCTGGCCGCCGAAGACCCCCTGAGCCCCCGGGCCCAGAACACCGCGCTGGACGGCAGCACCGACACGGCCGTCGGCACCGCTGGGGTCAACTCGGTGGAGGATGCTTTGAGCGAAGCCCAGATCAAGGACGACAGCGGCACCATCCTGCTCACGCCCGAGGAGATCCGGGCGGCGCTGGATGCGGGCACCCTGGACGAAAGCTCCATCGACCCCCGGTGCCTGACCGACGAGAACGGCCTGCTGAGCTGGCTGTGGCAGTGGCTCTTCGGCAAACGGAACGATTCCGCCCCTGCTTACTCGGGCTGGCGCACCGTGGACGGCAAGACCTATTATTATAATGAAACCACCCACCAGCCGGTGACGGGCATCCAGTCCATCGACAACAAGCTCTATTATTTCGACGCCAACGGCGTGCAGCAGCCCGCCAAGTTCGGCATCGACGTTTCCAAGTACCAGTCCACCATCGATTTTGAGAAAGCCAAGAAGGCGGGCGTGGAGTTCGTCATCATCCGCATCGGCTACCGCGGCTACGGCTCGGGCACGCTGGTGCTGGACCCGCTGTTTGAGCAGCACTTCACCAATGCCCGCAACGCGGGCCTCAAGGTGGGCGTCTACTTCTTCAGCCAGGCCGTCAACGAGAACGAGGCCCGGGAGGAAGCCCAGGGCTGCTGGTACGTCCTCAACGGCCGCAAACTGGATTACCCCATCTACTTTGACACCGAGGCCTCCGGCGGCAGCAACGGCCGGGCCGACGGTCTGGGCACCACCGACCGCACCAAGTGCGCCATCGCTTTCTGCGAGGAGGTCAAGGCGCTGGGCTACCAGCCCGGCGTGTACGCCTCCACCAAGTGGTTCCAGAAACGGGTGGACCTGAGCCAGCTGACCCAGTACAGCATCTGGAATGCCCACTACAACGTGGCGTCCAGCCCCATCCCCTGCCAGATGTGGCAGGGCACCTGCACCGCCCGCATCCCGGGCTATGCCGGAGACATCGATGTGAACATCAGTTACATGGGTTAAGATTAAATAGATCAGAGAAGAGCCGTGCTGTGAAACAGCACGGCTCTTCTCTATAAATAAAATACAAAAACAAACAAAAACCCCCGCGGGGGCCACACGGTAAAGCCCTGCGCGGGGAGAGGTTCGGCTGTGTTCCGTTGGGAGTCCACACGGGTGGGACGCTTATTTCGTCCACTTGCGGAGCTCCTCGTCGGTGCATTTGACGTAGTGGCTGCCGCCGACGTGGTGGTTGGTGCCCTTGGTGTAATCGATGCCGGAGGCGGCGTAGTCGTAGCTCTCGGCCACCCGGCGCTTTTCCACCACCGGGTTGGGCAGCGGGATGGCCGACAGCAGGCTGCGGGTGTAGGGGTGGATGGGATGTTCAAAGATCTCCTCCGTGGTGCCCGTCTCCAGCAGATGGCCCAGATGCAGCACGCCGATGCGGTCCGAGATGTACTTGACCATGGACAGATCGTGGGCGATGAAGAGATAGGCGGTGCCCGTCTCCTGCTGGATGTCCTTCATCAGGTTGACCACCTGGGCCTGAATGGACACGTCCAGCGCCGAGATGCACTCGTCGGCAATGATGAGCTTGGGGTTCATGATCAGGGCCCGGGCGATGCCCACCCGCTGGCGCTGGCCGCCGGAGAACTGGTGGGGGTAGCGCTCGGCGTGCTCGGGGGCAAGGCCCACCTTGGCCAGGATGGCCTCCACCTTGGCCCGGCGCTCGTCGGCGTTCTTATACATGTGGTGGATGTCCAGCCCTTCGCCGATGATGTCCTCCACCTTTTTGCGGGGGTTCAGGGACGCCATGGGGTCCTGAAAGATCATCTGCATCTGGGTGCGCAGGGTGTCGTTCTGGCTGCGGTTCAGCCTGCCGCTGATGTCCTGCCCGTCAAAGGTGATCTTGCCTGCGGTGGGGTCGTACAGCCGGATGATGCTGCGGCCGATGGTGGATTTGCCCGAGCCGGACTCGCCCACAAGGCCGTAGGTCTCGCCGGGGTAAATTTCAAAGCTCACGTCGTCCACGGCCTTGACGGTGAAGTTTTTGTTCACCTTGAAATACTGCTTCAAGCCCTCGACTTTCAGCAGAGGGGTAGCACTTTGCGCTGCCATGTTACTCCGCCTCCTCGATCTTTTTTGCTTCCGCTTTCATGCGGGCGATGCGCTGGGCCAGCTCCGGGGGCATTTCCACCTTCGGGGCGCGGGGGTCCAGCAGCCAGGTGGCCGCATAGTGGGTATCGGTGATCTTGAACATGGGCGGGTCCACTTCGTCGTCGATGTTCAGGGCAAAGTGGTTGCGGGGGGCAAAGGCATCGCCCGGCTTCTCGTGCAGCAGGTTGGGGGGCGAGCCCGGGATGGTGTACAGCCGGTCGTCGGCGGTGTCCAGATCGGGCATGGCGGACAGCAGGCCCCAGGTGTAGGGGTGGCGGGGCTCGTAGAAGATCTCGTCGATGGTGCCCGTCTCCACGATACGGCCCGCATACATGACGTCCACATAATCGGCCACTTTGGCCACAACGCCCAGATCGTGGGTGATGTAGATGACCGAGATGCCCCGCTCTTTCTGGATGGAGCGGATGAGCTCCAGGATCTTGGCCTGAATGGTCACATCCAGCGCCGTGGTGGGCTCATCGCAGATGAGCAGGTCGGGGTCGCAGGCCAGCGCGATAGCGATGACCACCCGCTGCCGCATACCGCCGGAAAGCTGGTGGGGGTAGTTCTTCATCCGCTTCTCGGCGTCGGTGATGCCCACTTCTTCCAGCAGCTCCACGGCCTTTTTGTAAGCCTCGGCCTTGGGCATCTTGAAGTGCCACAGCATCCCTTCCATGATCTGCTTGCCGATGGGCATGGTGGGGTCCAGGCTGGTCATGGGGTCCTGGAACACCATGGCGATCCGCTTGCCGTTGATGTGGCGGCGGATCCACTTTTTGTCCTTCTGCAGCAGGTCCACGGTCTCCGGGCTGCCGTCGGCGTGGTGGTAGCTGAACTGGATGGAGCCGCTGTTGACCTTGGCGTTCTGGGCCAGGATGCCCATGGCGGCTTTCATGGTGACGGACTTGCCCGAGCCGGACTCGCCCACCAGCGCCACCGTCTCGCCCTTGTACAGGTCGATGTTCACGCCGCGGATGGCGTGCACCGGGCCTGCGGTGGTCTTAAAGGTGATGTCGAGGTCTCGCACCGACAGCACCTGTTCTTTTTTGGTTTCAGGCATGGGGTGTTCCTCCTTACATACTCTTCATCTTGGGGTCCAGCGCCTCCCGCAGGCCGTCGGCCACGAGGTTGAAGCTGAGCATCAGCAGGCTCATGACCACGATGGGCGGGATGATCTGGTAGGGGTGGGTGGTAAAGCTGTTGTACAGCTCGCTGATCAGAGAGCCCAGCGAGCACTGGGGCACCGGGATGCCCAGACCCACGAAGGAAAGGAAGGCCTCGGTGAAGATGGCGGTGGGGATGCTGAACATCACCTGGGTGATGATGGGTCCGATGATGTTGGGCAGCACTTCCTTAAAGATGATGAAGAA